>JAIKVO010000008.1 GCA_024685655.1 Treponemataceae bacterium | reverse complement strand
TCGCATGTGCCATATTCAAAGCTTATATTTTTAAGTTCTATCATATTTTACAATGCTCCGTGCATTCACACAAATCACAATACTCCAAATGCCCGCAAAAGCACATACACAAGCCCGCCTCCGAGCGCGCAGAACGTAATTGC
Source organism: Treponemataceae bacterium (assembly GCA_024685655.1). Classification (GTDB taxonomy): domain Bacteria; phylum Spirochaetota; class Spirochaetia; order Treponematales; family Treponemataceae; genus Treponema_I. The sequence continues at coordinate 4,238 of JAIKVO010000008.1, read as the reverse complement.
ATCGCACCACCCGAACCCGATTTTACAGATGTTCGTGCGTTTTTCCGGTGAACCTAATCCGCGCGTAAGGCTTGCTGCAGAAAGCTCCTGCCCAATTTTCACGGAGCAAGTCATCATCGGGATAAGGCGGTATTCAATCATCTTGAGCACTTTCTTGCCGCCGAACTTTATATCTCGCATTGCCATTGCCTTGTTTATACTGCCAGTTTCCTCAACGACAGTCGGGAAAAAACGGAACATAACGGCGAGCGGAATCGTGATTTTCTGAGACACATGCATTCGCTCCATCGCAGCGATAAACTCGCTCACAGTCGTTGTAGACACAACGAACATTCCTGTCAGGATTCCGGGCATAAAACGTAGAACGATTCCAGTCATTGCGAGAACAAGAAAATTTAAAAAGCCGGTACAATGCGGCATAACCAGCACTGCAAGAGCGTAAGAAAGCGTGTAGAAAAATACGGCGAACAATACTGCGCCCCATCGCCGTGCTCCGAGCAAGAGCAAAAGCGGAAGATAATTGAGTGCGACACGGAATTCAGCCGCCGCGTCTCCGCCTGCGTTTCCAAGCACAAAAACAGAGACAAAAGCAAGCAACAAAAGCTTTGTTCTTGGGTCAAGCAGCGATTTCCGCCCACCAGCCAGCCCACCGGATTTAAGTAGTTCCATGCGATGCATATTAGCACAAGCTAACAGCTTTGACAATAGTTACCCTCAAGCAACAGAAATAAACATGATACTCTTAAAGCATTTAATTATCTAGCTGCTTGATATATTTTTTTTCCTTAACTGTTTTTCTTTCCAATTATATGGCAAACAAGTTTTTTTGTACCGTCTTCCATATTTTGAATATACTCCCAACGGAAACTATCGCCTGTAAAATCCGAGAAAACCCAGAAAGTAGCTTTTTCATCCAAAACCTTTCCTACAAGTCTGTCATTTTCTTTTTTAAAACAAAGCCGTTTCATAACGTGATCACACGTATATACGACATCATAACACTTGTCAGATTTATTAAACATACGGATGGAAGTACCGTATTCGCCATCTGGCTGAGGGTTTTCATCCTTTGTATTCCTTGAAGGAAATATGAAAATATCCTGAACACCCGTTCCTTCCAGAACTCTTCGGAAAATCCATTCGCCTTTGACATGCCTCTTCTGACCGGCATACTCATCATAATAATCACAATCCCAATCACCAATGAGAGGTTCGAACCAGTCAAACTCATCCGGGATTCTATCTGTCTTTTCACTTAATAAAGCTTTTGAAAACGTATCCATGTTTACTCCTGTTAGCATATAACTTGTCGATGGTACGGATAAAATGTCATATTCAAGCTTTTTTAGCCGTACCATGCACTTTTTGAGCATTCAAAATGCCGTTTTTTGGCGACCACCGCCACTTGAAGCTCGTAACGGCACATATCACGCCACTATTCACAAATCGCGCATCGGCACGCAGCACGGCAACTTTTCTGGTGCGACTTGCTAAAAGTCACGCAGCGGACTTCTGGTGGGCTCGGGGAATGAGTCCATTTCTGCTAAGCCCCCCAATTAATCCGTATGTAATTATCTAACATAAAAGAAATTGCGAATCCCACACAAACCGCTGACACAGCAAGAATTGCATATATAGTTGTATTTTTGACTTTTCTCTTTTTTGTTTTTATTATCATGATTACTAGGCAAGACAACATAATTGCCCACGAGAACAAAGCGGGGACATACAGCCAAAAGTTATTTCCAGTCAATTGCGTCAACAATTGCCCTGTTTCATACTCATCCTCAACATGAACCTTCCCCATAAAAAGCGGAGTAAAAAGAACCATGCTGCAAGGGAAAAACCTAAGCAGACAATTCCCTATAGAAAGTGCGGCTCCAAAACGCCATATCTTCTTTTTCTTCGATTTTGCATAAAGGACTGTCCCTGTTATAGCAAGCGCTATTGTACAAGGAACCCCGAAGTCAAGTAATACAGGCTCAGTCGTACTGTAGTACGCTCTAAAATCATCTTCTTTGGGATATTTATAAATATCGCCAACGCGGTTAAATCCTGTACTGCAAGGAATTCCCGCAATTGCATTTGCAATGCCATGACCGCATTCATGCGCAAAAACACTGACAACAAAAACTACTACGCAAAGCGCAAACCATTTTAAGTACTTTTTCACTTTATGCCTTCTATACTTCTTGTTACATATGAAATCTTTTCTTAAATTCCGATATTACGATTCGGCCTCTAAAGAGTAATAATCCTGCGAATGCAAGGCAGTTGATTACAAGACATATAGACCATGAAAGAGGCGGTTTGCCACGATAAAAAATCAGCAGCACTGTCCATGGAACCACACCGACCAATATGTTCAAGAACATATAGATTAATGAGTGATTGGTGAAATGCGTATCTATAAAGGAAAGTACGAAATTTGCCACCATATTGGCACTGCAAAGAATCGGGATTATAAATTTTGTCGTAATTCCAAGATAAGGTATGTTCCATTTGCTCCACGCCAGATATATGAATAATTCGGTTGACACGCAGAGAATTGAAATCATAATCATCGAAAAGAACATGGCTTTCAACAGGTTGTAATGCTTTCTTAAGATGAATTCCACTATCCATCCCGATACTAGAAGCCACCCTGCCACAAGCGGACTCCAGGAAGGATGAACATTATTCAAGAAGAGAAAATCCATCGCAAGATTAATGATTATCGCAGAAAAAACACTAAACATGACTATGCGGAAAGCAAAAATCCTTTTCTTCGTCTTAATCTCAATCTTGGGGCAATAATCTTCTTCTCCATCGCCTGTCAAGAGATTCTGGCAAAGAGGGCATTTCTCAAGATTGCCCCCGATATTTATTTTGCAATAAGGACAAGTTTTCATGTTTAATCCTTTCAGTCGATAACTTCAGTTGAATATAATGTAATATCTATGCCTTCATCGGCAAGTCCTTTGATAAAATCTCTTAATACTCTTGTATTCTTATATGCACTGCTTATACCAAGCACAAATTTATCCTTGTAGGTGGAACAAACCATGAAAAGAGAGCTTGTCGAACAGTATGCATTGTAAGATTCTATATAAGGATCAAGCGCTTCGGGTACTTTTAGTATTCCAAGATTTGATACGACCGCAGTAACCTTTTTGGCACTGTTTTTCGCACCAATATTTACCACAAGGTTCTTAATGAAAAGCGGAAAAATTTTGATAAAAAACGATCTTTCAAGCTTTTCATAATCAATCATTCTTGTTTCAATAGCTTCGGGCGTAAGTTCTTGTTTCAGAGCTTCCTGAAACTGTGCGGCTACGCTTTCAAAAGTATCGGTGCTCTTGAAATAATGACTTACCGATACGGAATTAAAGAAATTCCGTGAAGAAAACGAAGGATAGTAGTTTCTTAGATTAACCGGCATACTGATTGTAACCGGCTGAAGTCTATTAAGAACGGGCATATCTTTATATATGCTCATCATGAGTTTGGAAGCGATATATGAAGTCAGCGAAACTTTGTTTTCTTTTGCTTTTTGCAGGATGGCTTTCACATCCATATGAACTTCCATAAACCGAATCTGGTTGTATGGCAATTTCGACCCTTTTATGTGATACGCCCTTTTATACTTTTTTTTCTTGATGTTTTTTTGCTTTTTGGAATAATATTGCCTGAAACTGTCTTCGGAAAGATCCGCTTCACTTGCCCCGCTTGTCATAGTCAGGTCAGGGAGCATATCTGGATATTTTAGCTTCAGATAGTGATATACAATAAGATTTAAGAATTCTATAGCCCCGTTACCATCTGCTATCGCGTGACAAAAATCAAGATTAATTCTCTTGTGAAAATAAGTCACACAATAGTGAAGTTTCCCGAAATGCTTGGAGTCAATAAGCATTGGGCATGGACGGTCATTTTCCTCGGCAACTTCAGGTTCGTCATCAACCTGCTCCATATAATGCCAAAAAACACCATGAAGAATCGTCACCTGATACTGCGGGCGTTCTTTCGCGGCAATTTTTACAGCATCTTTTAAGACTTGCTCTTCAATTTCTTCTTTGAGGGTACAGGTAATGCGAAAAGACCTGGTGTCGCGCTCATTCGCGCTCGCCAAAAAAACTTTAGCCACAATATATACTCTGTACCACGTATCATAATCCATCTATTCGAATATAATATATTTCTTTGAAAAAATCCACAAAATGATTTTTTCAAAAGAGTCGATTTAGAGATCGTGCTTC
>JAIKVO010000256.1 GCA_024685655.1 Treponemataceae bacterium | reverse complement strand
TATTATTCATATAGCAGCGTTTCCATGCGCCAATAGCAGCCTGTCCTGCGATACCGATACCAATTGCAGAACCGATAGCTGCAATACCAAGAACACATGCCGCGCCAAAATAACCTAACATAATTTAACTCCTTACCGGTAGTTTACCGGATACTTTAAAAATTTATTTTTCAACCGCCTCACTGAACGGTTCATATTTGAATCCAGACCATGACATACCCAAGTGGTTGGAGAATTCCAACGTATTCAAGCGTACACCATGAACAATAACAGAAAGAACATTAAGCACCATATTCAAACCGTGACCAAAACACAGAAGCAGAATACCAGCGAAAATGATGAATCCGCCGAGCATTGGTCCTGCCATCTCGTTTACAGTTGCAGAAATAGCGCTTCCTGCAAGACCTACTGCCCACAAACGTATGTACGATACTATATCCGAGAAAACATTTACAACGCCAAGAAGTACAGAAACAATGTTTTTCAGGCTTTCAAGTATCGATTTACCGATGCTTCCGTCATAATTCGCAAATATAAAGTTCAAAAGGAACCCGCCGCCGATAAGCGGAATTGCGAAAGAAGGGAGCGGGAAGCGGTCAGCATCTACAACCATGTTCAGAACGAGCGTATATAAGCCCCAGAGCATACCGAGCGAACCAAGTTCGCCGATACATTTCAAGGATTTTATATAGCGGACGAATCCTTTAAGGTGAGCAATCGTAAGCTGAGCAAGAGCAAGCGTAAAGCACAGAATCTGAAGGTTCTGGCTTACCCAGCTTTCTTTTTCAGCAGAAATTGCAGACGTAACATTCGAGATGGCAGGAACCGAAAGATTCTTAAGCCATTCAGGAAGATACTGTACCTCAATTCCGAACCATGTACATGTGATTGTTCCCCAAGCCATTGTCGTAAGACCGAGCAAAAGCAAAAGGCAAACACCCGGAGATGCTTTCTTTTTCTTTGCGGCTCCACCAAGCAACGCGAATATAGCGATTACAGTCATAAGAGCACCATAGCCGCCATCTCCGAAAATGATTCCGAAGAATATCGCGAAGAAAAGCAGGAACCAGCCTGAAATATCGTACTCGTTATATCCAGGAACTGTACCTAAGAAGTCTGTTACAGGATAAATAAGGCTAACAAGCTTGTTGTTCTTAAGCTTTGTAGGAACGTTATCCTCGTCTGTCGGATCCATGGAAGCAAAGCCCCATTTTTCTGTGTCAGCGAGTTTTTTCACTTTCTCCAAATCTGCTGTCGGAACGAAACCAGAAATCCATGCAAGCGGAGTGTTTGCATCAGAATCGTGTTCCATACCGGAGAAGACATTCTCGAACTCAACTTTCTTTGCCTGTACTGCAGAAGCTTTTTTAAGTTTCGGAACATAGGAGACAGCGGAATAGAGAAGATTGTCTATTTTGGCAATCTCTGCTTTGTCACGGATGATAATCTCGGACATCTCATCTGTAGACTTCTGCGGCATTGTTACAGCAAATGCTTCCGCCGGCATTGAAGCAGGCTTAACACCGTCTTTCGTAACGAGCAGAAACCTTACATTCGATTTATCTTCATTAACGAAAACAGTGTTTACGTCGTCCGGGAGCATTCTATATTTTGCAGCTGGAATCTCGTACATAGCAAGAGAAATATCCTTGTCGGCGAGATACTCAAAATCCGCAGGATTTACACCACCCCATTTCTGGAGACGCTCCAACTCGACCGTGCACTGTGTAATCTCTGACAGGCACGTCTTCTTGCGCTCAAAAAGCTCAAGAATTTTGTCCGAAAGCTCGGACATATCTGCTGCCTCAATTTTTTCTTTTACAGAAAAACCTTTTGGCACTTTCAAATCAGAAAGCTGCATACAGACAGACTCAAGCTTTGAGTATTCAGTCTTAAGTGACGTAAGCTCAGAACTTGCGCCTTGAATATTCTCAAGGTGAACAAGACCTGCGGAACGCAGTTTCTTAAGAGCTGTTTTCTTCTCCGCATCCAAAACAACAAGGAAGATTTTTTTCATAGGTACAATCATTCTTCAGCCTCCTCCTGTTTTGCTTTTTCAGCGGCAACCTCAAGATTTTTCTTAGAAATCTTTCCACGGACAACGGCGGCAACCTGCTGATCGCCAAGATAAACTGTTATCCGCTTTATGTTTGCTTTTGTGTCGGGAATCTTAACTTTCTCGAAAAGATTAACCCTTTGTGTTGTAGTTCTAAGCTCCTTGGACAGTAACCTGACTTGCTCATCAAGAACATCCGCCTCAAGGTCGTATTCCAGCGCCTTTTCCATTCTATCGGCAGCAAGATCAATCCACAGAGGGGTCGAATACAAGTCGTAATCTCCTCTGGAAAAATCAGCGCCTTCATAGATTGGAATAGTCACACCGGCAATATTTCCAACACCTTTGCGTATATTCTTGACAGTGACCATATCCGGCTTGAACGCATCCTCTTCACCAAAGACGGCAAGCCAACGAGAGAACTCTTTTTCAAGTGATTCTCTTTTGGCCCTTACTTCTTTGGCACGAGCATCAATAGTTCTTATTTCTGTCTGGAGCTGCTGTTTTTTGAGCGTAAGGGTCGGAAGATAACGCTTATACATTTTGAGCGCATCTTTCTGAGCCTTAAGTTCATTTTTAGTCAGCTTTAATTTTGCCATTCAGATCACTCCGTTACTCAGAATCGGCTGTTTTAGGCCAATACTGGGCAATAAGCTCAGACTTAATACCTGTCTCTTCCTTCTTGAAACAGGCAGCAAGAATCTTCCAACCCATATCAAGAGCACCTTCAAGAGGAATGTTCACAGAAAGATCCATCATCTCTTTCTCGAACATTTCACCATATTTCAAGAGTTTCTCGTCCCACTCAGACATCATGAAGCCCATAGACTTCTTTTCGAGGGTGTCTTTGTAAGATGAATAAAGACGAATCATACCGTCCATTAGAGCGCGGTGGTCGTTGCGTGTCTTGCCGTTTACGTTCTGCTTTAGACGTGAAAGGCTTCCGAACGGCTCAATGCGTCCGCCCTTAAGGTAGAACTGACCTTCTGTGATGTATCCTGTGTTATCTGGAACCGGGTGCGTAACATCATCACCAGGCATCGTCGTAACGGCAAGAATCGTTACGGAACCGGCATCATCGAAGTCAACGGCTTTTTCGTAGCGGGCGGCAAGCTGGCTGTAAAGGTCACCAGGATAACCACGATTAGACGGAACCTGCTCCTGAGTAATAGCGATTTCCTTCATGGAATCGGCAAAGTTCGTCATATCTGTAAGAAGAACGAGAACGTCTTTTCCCTGAAGGGCAAACTGCTCCGCAACGGCAAGAGACATATCAGGAACTTCAAGACACTCAACAGTCGGGTCTGCTGCTGTATGAACGAACATAACCGTATGGCTCAGTGCGCCACCCTCTTCCAAGGTGCTCTTGAAATAAAGATAGTCATCATATTTAAGACCCATACCGCCAAGGATGATTACATCAACCTCTGCCTGCATCGCGATACGAGCAAGAAGCTGGTTGTAAGGCTCTCCAGAAATGGAGAAAATAGGCAGTTTCTGTGAAACGACAAGCGTGTTGAACATGTCGATCATTGGAATACCGGTACGAATCATGCGTTTTGCGACGATACGCTTTGACGGGTTTACAGACGGGCCACCAATAGCAACTAGGTTTTCTTTAAGAGCTGGACCTTTGTCGCGCGGGTTACCGGCACCATCAAAAATGCGGCCCATAAGGTCATCAGAGAAGCTTACTTGCATCTCGTGACCAAGGAACCTGATTTTATCACCAGTTGAAACACCACGGCCTCCGGCGAAAACCTGAAGTGAAACAAGGTCGCCAGAAATACGGTTTACTTCAGCAAGAGAAGTTCCAAAAGATGTCTCAATCTCTGCAAGTTCGCCATATTTAACATCATCTGCACGGACTGTGATAACACTACCGTTAATAGATTCTATTTTGCTGTAAATCTTCTTCATGATTATTCACCATCCTTAAGCAGAGCAACTGTTTCTGCAGTAAGCTTGCCTTCGCAGGAAGCATACAGCTTGTTAATGTCGTCCTCAATTTTCTTGAACTCATCGCCCTGCCATTCTGTATAGTTCCAGTCAAGGAATGTCTGGCGGAGCTTGTTGAAATAGTCACGTGCATCGTCTTTGTTTTCAAGGGCGAAGTTCGTTCCAAGGATTTCAACGATTTTCTTGAAAATATATGCCTGACGCTCAACGACACATGCTGAATCAACTGCATCGAACGAGTTCTGCTGGAAATAAACGGCATCAAGGAAATCGCTCTTAAGATAAGCGATATAATCTTCTGTGCTCGTTCCTTCCTCACCGACAACTTTCATCATCTGGTTAACTTCTGTACCACGAGCGAGCGCGCGGCGGGCAAATGCAACCCAATCTTCACGAATAACACTCTTGTACTTTGACCAAGAATCGAGCGGGTCAATAGCCGGGTACTTACGTGCGTCAGAACGCTCGCGGGAAAGTCCGTGGAACGAACCAACAACTTTAAGTGTTGCCTGAGTAACAGGCTCCTCGAAGTTACCACCAGCAGGAGAAACTGTACCACCGATTGTTACAGAACCAATTGAGCCGTCGTTAAGTTTTACGATACCAGCTCTTTCGTAGAATGCAGCGATATATGATTCGAGGTATGCCGGGAATGCTTCCTCACCAGGAATCTCTTCCAAACGACCTGACATTTCGCGGAGAGCCTGAGCCCAACGTGATGTAGAGTCAGCAAGAAGAAGAACGTGGAGTCCCATCTGGCGATAGTATTCAGCGAGCGTAACACCTGTGTAAACTGAAGCTTCACGAGCTGCAACAGGCATTGAAGACGTGTTACAAATAATGATTGTGCGCTCCATAAGCGAACGACCTGTTCTTGGGTCTGTAAGCTCCGGGAACTCTTTAAGGATTTCAACAACCTCACCAGCGCGCTCACCACAAGCGGCTACGATTACGACATCGACATCCGCATTACGGCTTGTTGTATGCTGAAGAACGGTCTTTCCTGCACCGAACGGTCCAGGGATACAATATGTACCACCCTTTGCTACCGGGAAGAACGTATCGATAAGACGGATTTTTGTAACCATCGTCTCTTCTGGCTTAAGACGTTCTGCATAGCAGTTTACGGCGCGCTTTACAGGCCAGCGGAAACTCATCGTTAACTCTTTCTCGTTTCCTTTCTCGTCCTCAAGAACAGCGATTGTATCATGAACACGATATGAGCCGGCTGTTTTTACAGACTTAACCTTGTATGTTCCAAGGAAAGCGAAAGGAACCATAATCTTGTGAACGAAAGGTCCTTCCGGAACGGATCCAATTACATCACCGTGCTTTACAGTGTCACCAGCTTTTGCGATAGGTGTGAAATCCCACTTTCTTTCCGTGTCGAGTGCATCAAGATAAATACCTCTTTCAAGGAAGTAGCCGGCTCTTTCAGCCAGCTGTGGGAGCGGGTTCTGGAGTCCGTCGAAAACCTGACCAAGAAGTCCCGGTCCTAACTCAACAGAAAGAAGGTCAC
>JAIKVO010000222.1 GCA_024685655.1 Treponemataceae bacterium | reverse complement strand
CCCCCTATCCGTATGTTTTTACAATTTCTGTCGCGATCGCTGTTCGCTTCATGCCTCTGTCCATAGCCTCTTTTTCAAGATAGCGGTGCGCTTCCTGCTCCGTCATTTTTAGGCACTGCATCAAAAGCATTTTCGCGCGGTTCACAAGCCGGATTTCTTCCATCTTTGCCTTTAATTTCACGGTCTGGCTTGAAAGAAGCGCGACTTTGTAGTGCACGGCAATCGCTATTTTCATCATGTTGTACAGATAAAACGGCTCGAACGGCTTTGTAATCGTAAGAATGCCAGATGTTTCGACTCTGTAAGAAATCTCGTCAAAATGCTCGCTAGGAACTAAAAGCAGCACAGTGGAGTATGAATCTGCGACGTTGAGCGCAAAATCAGTGTCGTATCCGTCTCCTGAATCAGCTATTATTATGCTGAAAGTGCGCTCCGCCGAAAGCCGCCGAGCCTCGTTAAAATCGGTTGTGGTAACAAGCTCGAACATCGGCGGCATAAGGAAAGCCTGAATTTGAGAAATTATTTTATTGTCGCGCGAAACTAAAAGTACGCTGTGACTTTCGGAGTCCATCAATACCTCGTTTTAATCCACGACTATTTCGCCAAGAACTGATTTGACGAAATCGCTTTGTACAGCAAGTTTTTTTGCATCTTCCAACGAAAGCGGCAATGTTTTTACTCCAATTTTTTTTGCTGTCGCTTCATCAAAAAGGTTATCTTCTGTTGCGGCAGGAATTTCAATCTTGTTTTTGATTCCGTCGATTGCAGCATGAATTATGAGTGTCAATGCGATATACGGGTTGCACTGCGGATCCGGTGAACGAAGCTCGATGCGTGAACCTTTTTTGCTTGTAGGAACACGAATCAGCGTCGAGCGGTTCTGCTTTCCCCATGCGATATATTTAGAAACCTTGTATGAACCTAGACGCTCGTATGAAGCCTGAGTCGGATTCAAAAAGTACGTGATTTCTTCAATATGTTTCAAAATTCCGCCCACAATAAACGGCAAAAGACTTTTTTCGCCGCTGTTATACGAGATATTTATGTGCATTCCGTTTCCGGCTTCATCAGCGAGCGGTTTCGGCGAAAAATCGGCGTAAAGACCGTTGCTCGCAGCCTTTGTGTTTACAATCCATTTGAATGTTGCAACGTTGTCCGCTGCTGAAAGCGCGTCGGAGTAGTGAAAGTCAATCTCGTTCTGACCGGGACCTTCCTCGTGGTGGCTCGCTTCTGGCGCAATGCCCATCTGTTCAAGCGTAAAGCATATTTCCCTACGGATATTCTCACCGTGGTCATCCGGCGCAATGTCCATATAACTTGCATGGTCAAACGGCTCTTTTGTCGGCTCGCCTTTTTCATCAAGCTTGAAAAGATAGAACTCAACTTCTGTTCCGATCATCATCTCAATGCCGCATTCGTCTTTCAGGCGGCGGTATGCGTTTTGAAGGAGTGTGCGGCAATCCTTGCTGTACGGGGTTCCGTCCGGGTTCAAAATGTTGCAGAACATGCGCACAACTTTTCCGGTAGTCGGTCGCCACGGGATAATCGCGAGCGTGGATGGGTCGGGCAAAAGAAGCAAGTCCGATTTTTCGGGACTTTCAAAACCGCGCACAGCCGATGCATCGAACGGAATACCGTCCTCAAACGCACGTTCCAACTCCGACGGCATAATCGAGATATTTTTCTGTTTGCCTGTCACGTCAAAAAACGCCAACCGGATAAATTTAACGTCTTCTTCTTCCACAAAATCCAAAACTTCGCTCTTTGTGTACATTGTCTTCTCCATTATACAGCAGGGGGCAGCCGCCCCCTCGGCTACAATTCGGGCAAGCCCTCATTTTCGCCTACCCCCTCTACGGGGCGCATACTCCAGTTGGAGCCCCATAACGCCCCAATTGCTTCTTAATTATAAATTATCCTTCGCACGCCCGCAAGAACTCTGCAAAAAGAGGACCCGCCGCGTTCGGACGGCTCTTGAACTCAGGATGAAACTGAACGCCAACGTGGAACTGTCCTTCAATCTCGATAGCTTCCACAAGCGAATCATCGGGAGCTGTACCGCTTATCGTAAGCCCGGCCTCTTTCATCTGCTCGCGGTAATCGTTGTTGAACTCGTAGCGGTGGCGGTGACGCTCGTTTATAATAAAACCACGCTCGCTTTGCTCAAAGCAGCCTGCGCGTTCGTAAGCTTTGCGCAGAATCGTGCCGTCCGCCACCTTGCACGGATAGCTTCCCAGCCGCATCGTGCCGCCCATAATCACGCCCTGCTGGTCTTTCATCAAGTCGATTACAGGATGCTCGCATGTCTCGTCGAACTCGCGGCTGTTCGCGTCGGCATATCCCAGGACAGACCGTGCGAACTCGATTACCGCAATCTGCATTCCAAGGCAAATACCAAAGTAGGGCAGCTTGTGCGTTCTTGCGTAACGGCAGCTGCAAATCATACCCTCTATACCACGCTGCCCGAATCCGCCCGGCAGAATGATGCCTGCGCAATCCTTGAAAACTTCCGGCGCGGTCTCGTCAGTCACAGAATCGGAATCGACCCACTTGATGCTGATTTTCTTGCCCGTCTCAAAACTAGCGTGGTTCAGAGCCTCAACAATGCTCAGGTACGAATCATGAAGCTTTACGTATTTTCCAACAAGCGCAATCTGTATTTCTCCCTGGCGGCTGTGGATATTCTCAACCATTTTCTGCCATTCATCCAAATCCACAGCTTTTGTTTCAAGCCCCAAATCCCTGCAAACAACGTCGTCCATGTTCTGTGCATGAAGCATGAGAGGCACTTCGTACAAGCTTTTACAAGTCGTGTTGTTTATTACGCAGTCTTCGCTCACGTTGCAGAAAAGCGAAATCTTTTTTCTGATTTCGATAGGAATTTCTTTGTCGCAGCGGGCAACAATGATATCAGGGTGAATTCCCACAGCCATAAGCTCCTTTACGGAATGCTGCGTTGGCTTTGATTTAAACTCGTCTGAACCGCTGATATAAGGCACGAGACATACGTGAATAAAAAGACAGTTGCGTCTGCCGACATCAATCGCAAGCTGGCGGATAGCCTCCAAAAACGGCTGGCTTTCGATATCGCCGATTGTTCCACCGATTTCAACGATGCTTACATCCGAGCCGCTGACTTCTGCGTTCTTTTTTATAAAATCCTTAATTTCGTTCGTAACGTGCGGGATAATCTGGACTGTTTCGCCAAGATAATCACCGTTACGCTCTTTGTTCAGCACGTTCCAATAAACGCGACCGCTCGTAAGGTTTGAATATTTCGTAAGATTCTCATCGATAAAACGCTCGTAGTGTCCCAAATCAAGGTCGGTTTCAGCGCCATCGTCAGTGACGAAAACCTCGCCGTGCTGGAACGGACTCATTGTGCCGGGATCTACGTTCATGTACGGATCAAGCTTTTGTGACGCGATTTTAAGCCCGCGGCACTTCAAAAGCCGTCCGAGCGATGCGGCCGTGATTCCTTTTCCCAGTCCTGAAACTACTCCGCCGGTTACAAATATAAACTT
>JAIKVO010000214.1 GCA_024685655.1 Treponemataceae bacterium | reverse complement strand
CTGGATTATTTGATTAATTTCAATTTTCTTAAAAAAGGAATACTTGAAGAAATCCTTACAAAAGAATTCAAATAATATCTCAGATTAAAATGTCCTCAGAAATGGTAAAGTTATATTCTCTTAGAACAGCAAACTGTTTCTGTGTTAATAAAGTAAGTTCAAGTTTTTTACAAGCTTCTTCAAAGATAGGCTGGCATGCAAGTTCAAAAGCACTTCCACCTCTGTTCTTTCGACCGTTTGAATCCATTCCAACAAGAACACCGATGATATAATCTTTTGTACTCTTATCGATTAAATTCTGATATAGATTCTTCAATCCCAATCTTTCAAAAAGGTCATAATACTTTTCAATCTCTACATCAGATAAAGAAACTGTAGCTTGCGGAAATTTATATGATAAATTGTCTTCACTCCCTAAAGCATCACTAACAACTGTTAAATCATACTTTCCTTTCAAAGCCTTATCTCTTTCCCCTTTAGAAAGACCAAATAAAAGAGGGAAGATACAAATTGTTTTAGGTAACTTTTTCAGAAGTCTTTCAAATTCGTTTTTAAAATCAACATCATTTTTAAGACCGATAAGAATATCGATGGCTTTTATTTCGATCGAGAATTCATCGTAACCCGTAATATTAGACCAATCAACATAGTAGTTGTAACCTCTATTTGTAGATACGAGATTATTCATGAAGATATCAGTCAGTTCGTCTTTTGATTTTTCCAAAAGCATTATTTACTCCTAAAATACAGATGCAATATTGCTTATCAAAAGTTCATTAATAGCACCGCGTTTCTTTGCATCTGAATTAACCATACGAGCTGCAGAAACGCGTTTGATTTCGAACTTTGAATATAAAGCATCAAAGAAGTCATCATTTATATCTGAATTTTTGGGATCTGAATTGCTGGCAATTACCATAGCACCTTTATTTGATATTTCTGTAATAAAGTTACCAAGTTCAATTTGTTCTTTGTCAGTAAATCCGTTTTCCGAGTAAGAAGTAAAAGCTGCTGTTTGTGACAAAGGTCGATATGGGGGATCTATATAAACGAATGTGCTTGAATCTATGAAGTCCATACATTCTTTGTAATCTCCGACACGCATTTCCACTTTTTGGAGAAGTCCCGAACAAGCTTTTAGATTTTCTTCATCACATAAAAGAGGTTTTTTTGCATTATTAAAAGGTACGTTAAACAGACCTTTGGAATTTACTCTGTATAAGCCATTGAAGCATGTTTTATTCAGGAAAATAAACAATACAGCCATTTCCAGATTCTCAGCTTCATTTTCTTTCTCTTTTAATTCATTATATCGAGATCGCTTCTCATAGAAAAAAGCTTTATTCTCTTCCATAGAATGACTTTTGTAAGTATTTTGTAACTCCGATAACTGAGCAATCATTTCAGGACAATTATGTTTTATCTGAGTATAAGTATTTATGAGTTCTTTATTAATATCATTGATTAAAACAGTCTCTGGTTGATAACGACTTAGAACATCGAAAAGAACTGCACCTCCACCAACAAATGGCTCGCAATACTTTTCTATTTTTGAGGGATATTTATCTCTGATTTCTTCAAGTAATTGGCTTTTCCCGCCAACCCATTTTATAAACGGCTTTGCCACCATAATATTATAAGTATACTTGGTTTTAACAGATTTTTCCACACCATTTTCAATAAGTAAAGAAAAATCCCTGCGTTTGCCATTTGTCACGATTGAATACTGTTACTTATGCTCCTTAGTAGAAGGGGTAGCGTAAGACACCGCAGGTCGGACGTAAGGACAGCCGAGGAGTCTGGAGCGAGGGGAAGGCTTTCCCCTTTCGTTTATTTTAAAATGAATATTTATACAATTTTTATGCAAATTCTAGCGAATTTATGCTTTTTTCTATAGTACAAAAGATTTTTTTTTGGTAACATAAGATTATGCGGTCTTTTTCGAGAGGTGCAACGACGCACTGTAGCCGCTTTCTTCATATTAATAGAGGTTTATGATGATTACCCTGAAATTCGGCGGAACGTCGATGGGAAATGCCGGACGCATTTTGGATTCTGCAGCTATTATGAAAGGTCGGGCGGAAAAGGAGCGCATCAGCGTTGTCGTTTCTGCCGTGGCAGGTGTTTCAAACCGCCTGCAGGAAAGTATCGATAAGACAGTTGAGGGGGCATCCCCTTCGGAATACACAACAACACTCAGGAATATCCACAATGATATTTGCGCGGATATCGCGAAGAAGCTTGACGGTTTCAACGCGCAGAACGTAATGGCATCTTTGGAGGATGTTTTTGCGGAATACGAGCGGCTTTTGAACGCTGTCTCCGCATTTGGCGAGTGCCCGCTTTCTGTTCACTGCCGCATCATGGGAATGGGCGAGCGTCTTTCTGCGCCTATCGTTGCAGCCGTTCTTGGCGCAATGGGGCAGAACGTTTATCTTTTTGACTCACGCAACTACATTTTCACGACAGGAAATCAGGCAGAGGGCGACCCTGATTACGCGCGCACAATGACGGCTTTTGCGGAGATTCGTGACGGCAAGGTTGGCCGCTCTGCGCGGATTCTGCTTTTCCCGGGATTTATCTGCACTTGGAAAGACGGCGCAATGGGGCTTTTGGGACGCAACGGCTCCGATTTTTCAGCAGCTCTGGTCGGCGTTGGATTGGGCGCGTCAAAGGTAGAGTTCTGGACGGACGTAGACGGTATTTTCACGGCTGACCCGCGCATCGTTCCTGATGCTATCATGGTAAACGATATGAGCTATGAGGAAGCGATGGAGCTTTCTTTCTTCGGCTCGAAGGTTCTTCATCCAAAGACGCTCGCGCCGCTTGCCGCAAAGGGAATTGAGGCTTGGAGCCTTAACAGTATGAACCCTGCTTCACGCGGAACGCGCATTACATCCGGCACTTTTGAGTCAACTGGACCTATCCGGGGTATTTCGTGCCTTAAAAACACAGCGATGATTAGCGTTTCTGGCTCTGGTATGAAAGGAAAGTCCGGCATGGCGGCGCGGATTTTTGCGGCTGTTTCTCGTGCGGGAATCTCTATGCTGCTTATAACACAGTCAAGTTCCGAGTACACAATCAGTTTCTGCGTCAACCAGAAGGACGCACAGACCGTTCAGGATATTCTTGGAGCGGAGTTCGAGCTTGAGCTTCGCGAGAACATCATCAATCTTATTGAGATGCAGGAAAACTGCGCAATTGTTTCTATCGTCGGTGACGGTATGAAGCACAAGCGCGGTATCGCAGGTAAGTTCTTTGACGCGCTCGCATCTCAGGACATAAGCATTCTTGCAATTGCGCAGGGCTCTTCCGAGCGGTCGATTTCTGTAGTTATCAACGGCGAAAACGGCGACACAGCTGTACGCATTGCGCACCGTTTCTGCTTCAACACAGCGCAGACAATCGAAGTTTTTGCGTTCGGTGCCGGAAATATCGGCGGTACGCTTCTTGACCAGATTAAAACGCAACAGAAAGAGCTTCTTTCGCAGGGCGTAGACATAAAAGTTATGGCGATTGCCAACATTGACGGAATGATTATGAGCGAGACAGGCCTTTCGCTCGTTGACTGGCGCGGCGATGTTAAGAAGAACGGAAAACCGACGAACCTTGACGAGATTCTTTCGTTCGTCAAGCGCATAAAGCCGCTGAACCCGATTTTTGTAGACTGTACTGCATCATACGACTTACCAGAACGTTACCTTGATATTCTTAATGCCGGTATGCATATCGCAACGCCGAACAAACGCGCCAACTCCATGAACATGAAGTTCTACAAGGATTTACGCACGACGGCGAACAAAATGCACAGACGCTTCTTGTACGAGACGAACGTTGGTGCGGGCTTACCGATTATCGACACACTGCAGAACTTGTTCAAGTCTGGCGACAGGCTCACGGGCTTTTACGGCATTATGTCCGGCTCGCTTTCGTATATTTTCGGCCGTCTTGACGAGGGCGTTCCGTTCAGTCAGGCTGTTCTTGAAGCAAAAGAAAAACGCTTTACGGAGCCGGATCCACGCGACGACCTTGGCGGACTTGACGTTGCCAGAAAGGCTCTTATCATTGCCCGTGAGGCGGGAATGGAGCTGGAACTGGAAGATGTAGTAATCAACAAAGTGTTCCCGGACAGTTTTGATGACACAGGCACCACAGAAGAGTTCCTTAAGAAACTGCCGCAGCTCGACGATTTCTTTGCGAAGAAAATCGAGAGCCTTAAGAAGGAAGGAAAGGTCCTTCGCATGGGTGCGACGATTGAGAACGGTAAGTGCAGCGTGGGTATGATGGAAGTTGGCGAGGATCATCCGCTTTTCGTTATAAAAGGCGGCGAGAACGCGTTCGTTTTCCATACTGCCCGTTATACGCCAATCCCGATGACGATCCGTGGATACGGTGCTGGTGCTGGAGTAACGGCGGCAGGCGTTTTCGGCGACATTCTCCGCACAGTGTCCTGGAACCCTGAAACTGTCCTTAGATAAGTTTTAGGTTGAGAAGCATAAGTCGTTCAGTATGAATGTAAATCAATCGTCTGGTATGCAAAATATTGCATGAACAGGCGGAAGCGGGGTTCTGCCACGAAAAACTTCTGACGAGTTTACGAGGAGGCGTTTTTCGCTGGCAGGTTCCAGCTGGAAGCCTGTTCTTGGAATTCTGTATTTAAGTGATGAATCAGTTGAACGACTGATGGAGGTGTGATGCAGCGTTATGTTCTTTCTGTTCTTGTTGAGAACCATGCCGGCGTTTTGAGCCGTGTTTCAGGGCTTTTCAGTCGGCGCGGCTACAATATCGACAGCCTTACCGTGGGCGTTACGTCTCACCCTGGTCAGTCCCGCATGACGATTGTCGTGCAGGGCGATGACCACACGCTTAACCAGATTATAAAGCAGCTTTCAAAGCTTGAAGAAGTCATAACCATCGAACACTGCGACACAACGGCGACGGTGCTTCGCGAGACTGCTCTTATCAAAGTAGCCGCGCCCGGCGAGTCACGCATCGGGGTTATAGAAACGGCGAACATTTTCCGTGCGCACGTTGTAGATGTGGGCTTTGACACGCTTGTGATTGAGGCGACCGGTAGCGAGGACAAGATTGCGAGCCTTATCCGGCTTTTGGAGCCATTCGGCATCCGCGAGCTTGTGCGCACGGGACTTACCGCAATGGACAGGGGCGGCAAGCTGCTCGGCGTACCCGGTTCCGGCGAAAACAGCCCCGACGCAGAGTAGGCGACAAATGAGTCTGCGGATTCGGCAGAAAGCAAGTAACAGCGGAAAGCTTCTCGGTGTGACGGGCTCCGGCGAAAACAGCCCCGCCCCAAGGTAGTGTGACAAACTGCTCAGCGTGAGAAAAAATACCTGAAAAGTCTTTTTCCTTATGAATGATGTTGTTTTGAAATAGTTTTCAAATCGCTCTTACGTTCGTACATTTTTTTATCAGCACGCTCAAAAACATCACGATAGTTTTTATCTTCCTGCGGATTGAAAAGCTCAAGACCTGCGGAAATAACGACCATATCATTCTGAACATTGTTCTCTATTGTACGCTCAAAACTTTCAAAAAGAACTTCCCTGTTATTAAAATCCTCGCCTTCAAGGAAAACTACAAATTCATCACCACCAATTCGATATACCGGACTTCTCTTAAACTGATTGCATATAAGGCTACAGGCAGCTTTTATATAATCATCTCCTGCCTCATGACCTTTTGTATCGTTTATTCTTTTGAGTCCGTTTAAATCGAACATAATAAGTGCAAAATTCTCAAGAGTTTTTGCCGTTATCCGCTGCTCCAACGCTCTAACAGCTTCAAGATATGCATGCTTGTTCTTGACACCTGTTAGTGAGTCCGTGTACGCCAAGAGTCTTGTCGAACCAAGCTCCTGCTCCTGAAGCTTCTCCTTTTTTATCAGATTCTCAAGCTCAGCACGTTTATCAGCTTTTTCATCCTCCAGAACGAACGTGTGAAGCAGACACGTTCCAAGCATATATCCGATGGCATAAAACGGAAGTAACGGATAGAACGTCTGAACGATAATGAAAACAGTTATCACTATACCGAAAAGACCTATGGTAGAATACCGCAGCTTGATTCTCCCCTGTGCTTTTACAGCAACAGAAAGCATGTGAACAGAAGTTCCAATGAACATCATGATTTGGATAAGAAGAGTCCAATATCTTGCTTTTCCAGCATGATACGACCCCAGTTCATCGAAATGGAATAAAACAGGTGTAAAGAAATTTATAACAATGGCAACAAGTTCGAAAATCAGAAAAAGCCATCCGATGTAGCGTAATATTGAAGTAAACTTATTTTTGTCGTTCAAATAAGCGATTACATAGCGCGTCCATAAGAACACGCAGAATGCCATTGCAACGAAATATATTACAGTGTCTGCATAGACAAGCTGTATAAGATGCATCGCGTACAATACGCCCCAGAAAGCATCTGTGACATAATAAATCATCACACCGATAAGGAAGTTGCGGTATGAACGACGTGCCAACGTAATATTATCCGGGTTATTTTTCTTGAGGACATCATAATTTATGATAATGTTTATCAGTAAAGCAAGTATTCCGAAGCTTGAATAAGTCATACTGAATGTAACCCTTAAAATCATTCTAACATAACTTTTTTATTATTTGAATATAAGGCAACCTGTAAAAAATAATTTTTTGGGGTAACATTGAAAATGTGATTTTGAGAATCTCGCTTTTTCAGAATCACGCATTGCAACAAGAGACTTCCCCCCAATGTCCATGATGCGTTATACTACCCTCATGTGTAACAAAGACTGCGTATATATCATCGATTCTTATGGGCTTATCTACCGCGCTTATTTCGCTTTCATAAGCCGACCTCTTGTGAACAGCCGGAACGAGAATGTCTCGGCTGTGTTTGGCTTTTTCCGTAATTTTCTGAATGTTCTAAAAAATAACAAGCCTGGTTGCATCGCTGCCGCTTTTGATTCACGGGTGCCGACTTTCCGCCATGAAATGTACGCTGAGTACAAAGCTACGCGCGAAAAGGCTCCGGAAGATTTGCATGCCCAAGTACCAATCATCGAAGAAATTCTCACGGCGATGGGCGTTCCTGTTCTTAGATGCGATACATTCGAGGCTGATGATATTATTGCAACAGTCGCAAGGCAGTGCCGCGAGTCGGGCAAAGAATGCCGTATTTTATCAGGTGACAAAGATTTAATGCAACTCGTTACAGATTCCATCAAGATGTTGATGCCCGACAAAAACGGAGGCTGGGCTGAAACTGGGAAAGATGGCGTTGCCGAGAAGTGGGGCGTGGGACCTGAACTTATGCTCGACATGCTTTCACTCACTGGTGACACAGCTGACAATGTGCCTGGTGTAAAAGGTATTGGAGAAAAAACCGCTGCCAAGCTCTTATTGCAGTATGGTTCTCTTGATGGAATTTACGAACACGCAGGCGAAATAAAAGGCGCAATCGGTGAAAAAATCCGGAACGGCAAAGACGATGCATATTTCTCCAAAAAACTGATTGCTCTTAATGAAAATGTTCCTGTTGATATTGATTTCAGTTGTTTTTGTACCGATTGCCTCGATTTTCAGGCTGCTGCGGATTTGTTGAACAAAGCTGGGGTTCCGGCTGTGGCTAAGCAGTATGCGACTTTAGCTGTAGAAAAAAAAGGTGCATCGGGGGCTTTGGGCGACAGTGCCTCTGTCCCCCCCACAAACGCTGCTCGTGACAATGACACAATTTCCGCATCTCAAGCATCCCCCACGACACAAGCTGCCCCGTCGGATGAGGTTCCTGCATTTATCGAGCCAGTCCAGAATGCAGGAAACTACCGTCCTATCCGCACCTTGCCGGAGCTCCGTTCCGTAATAGACGCAGCCCTTGCTACCGGAACCGCCGGTCTTGACACCGAAACAGACGGTTTGAACCCGCTTTCTGCGCAGCTCGCCGGCTTCTCGCTTTCATGGAAAAAAGGCGAAGGCGTTTACGTACCACTGCTTGTAACGAACATGCTTCTTGAAGGCGAGCTCGTCGCAAAAAATGACGCATTTGTAGAGCTTTCCAGGCTTTTTACTTCGCCGGACATGACGCTCGTCCTTCATAACGCAAAGTTTGATTTGCAAGTTCTTGCAACATCAGGACTTGACATGATTCACAGCGAAGAGGACGGCGGTTCCAGAAAATGCCGCATTGCAGACACAATGATAGCCGCATGGCTCTTGCAGCCTGACAGGTTAGAAGGTTCGTACAGCCTTGAAAAACAGGCTGAAAATTATTTGCATCTAAAAGGAACGGAGTTTGCGGACATCGTGCCTAAAAACTCGACTTTCCTTGATTTGCCGGTGGACACAGCTTATCCATATGCCGCCGAGGATGCGGATTTCACACTGCAACTGTGGAGTTTCTACGAGCCGCGCCTTAAAGAAGCCGGTTTCAAAAAACTTTTTGAGCTTGAGATGCGCGTTCTTCCTGTTCTTACTTCTATGGAAAAGAACGGCATCCGGCTTGAAAAAAAGCCTCTTGAAGAATACGGCACGGAGCTTAAGTCAAAAATAGCCGTACTCCAGGGGGAAATATACGCGCTCGTCGGGCACGAGTTCAACATTGCATCCCCAAAGCAGCTCGGTACAGTACTTTTTGAAGAGCTGCAGCTACCTCACGGCAAAAAGACTAAATCCGGCTATTCAACGGACACGAGCGTCTTGGAGGAACTTGCCGCCGCTCATCCTGTTCCGCAGAAAATCCTTGAGTACCGGGGAATGG
>JAIKVO010000184.1 GCA_024685655.1 Treponemataceae bacterium | reverse complement strand
GAAGCCCAGGAAGAAATATCTCCGTTGGAATTCATTCCGTCCTGAGCTTTTTTTATCATATCAAGGGTATCGCGTTTTTCCAGAATATCGTAATCGATGACAAAGGATTTTTCGCAAATCATCTGATCTACCTTTTCGTTGATTACAGAACCATTTACAGAGATTATGTGCCAGAGTCCCCAGTAAGTAAGAGAAGTAAACGCTTCGATTGAAATCATGATAAGGGCATAGCGAAGGATTTCCTCAAAAGGCCTGTGGGCAACAAGAGCATCAAGTATGAGGCTTCCAAAAACTATAGGCACAAATTTTCCGGTAACACTTATGATATTTGCAATGATGATAAGAGTGATATGTCCCGGCTGTAAGCGGTGGGTAAGTTTTAAGACTTTGGTTATTGTGTTATTTTTATTTGTTTTCATGTACTGCCTCCTCTTTGTAATACTGTGCCTGAATGTCAAACATCTCTTTGTACTTGCCGCCTTTGGCCATAAGCTCGTCGTGGCTGCCGCATTCTGCAATGCTGCCGTTTTCAAGGAACATTATGCGGTCGCAGAATTTTGTAGAGGCAAGACGGTGAGAAATAAAGACAGCTGTTTTTCCCTGTGCAAGATTATTGTATTCCTCGTAGATTTTGCTTTCGGCAAGAGGGTCAAGGGCGCTGGTTGGTTCGTCCAGAATAAGGAAGGAACCGTTTTTGTAAATTGCCTTTGCAAAAAGAAGCTTTTGTGTTTCGCCGCCGGAAAGAAGAATTCCGTCTTCTGAAAAAGTCTGGGTGATATGGGTCTTTTCTTTTTGAGGCAGGCTTTGAACCTTGTCCCAAAGTCCCGATTTTTTGAGGCTGTCCTGGAGTTTGTTCTTGTCGCACTGGCCTTCTTCGAGTCCTGTAATATTTTCTTCAATTGTAAAGGCCATAGGATTTGTATCCTGAAAGAGGACGGAGATTTTATCCTGATAGGCATCCAGGCCAATATCGTCAATTGTTTTTCCGTCAATAAGGATTTCTCCCTGGGTCTGGTCGTAGAGACCACAGAGCAGTTTTACGATTGTTGTTTTACCGGCGCCGTTGTTTCCAACCAGGGCAATTTTTTCACCGGCTTTGATTGTAAAGTCCAGATTCCGGATTGTATTTTTTTCTTCATCCGGGTAAGCAAAGCTCACATTTTTAAAAATGATTTCTGGGGCGCGATCATTGAGCAGGGTGGTTTCGACAGGCTCAACCACCACACTATTTTGCTCAACCACCGTGGACTTTCTTTCTTTATCCGGCAGATTCATAAAATCATGATAATCATTAAACTCGTGGCTGGACTTGCGCAGATTATTAAAGCGCTCAGAAAGAGAATAAATCCAGTTTGTAAAACCGTTGATAAGTCCAAGATAAAGCGTAAAGGTTGCAATATCCATCTGGCCGTAGAGTACCCGCTTTATCAAAATTGAATAGGCAATAAAGTCGCGTCCAAAATTAAAGAAGGTTCCTGAAACTGTTGGAAAATACCAGCGAAGCTGCAGTTTTTTTTCAAGCTTGCCACGAGCCGTTACCACTTCGCACAAAAGCTTATGAAACCAGTTTCCCAGCTGATAAATTCTTATATCCTTGCCGGCACTTACATTAAGACTTTTTTGCATAATGTAATTTTTCTTTCGCCAGATTTCGCTGCTTTCTTCACGCTTGCTGTCGCTGTATTTAATTGCATGAGTTCTGAGCAATACATCAAAAACAAACATTGCAAGTGTCACAACAAGAATCTTCCAGTCCAAAAGCAGAATGGCACTTCCGTAGCTTATAATACCAAAAATCAAAATAGAAAATTCTGTAGTCTGAATCATAAGATGTTCAACACCACGCCAGTTGCTGGAAAGAGACTGAGCAGCCTTACCAAGAATTTTCTGTTTTTTCTGGGGCTCAATATTCTGATAATCTGTCACAAGAGTTTTATGGGCAAAGTCTGCAGTGTAGCCTCCAAGCCTTGTATAAGTACGCTGAGCCTGAACATAAGTTCCCATAATATTTGCAGCCGCATTTATAATTGTAAAGACAAGCAGCGACAGTGAGGACACCGGTCTCTACTACGACGCCGTCACCTTCATCTCCGAAAACGGCGAGACCATGGACGCCATGCCCGTTTTCTCCGCGCACACCCTGCACCTCCTTGAAGAGGGCTCCCGCGCCACCATCGTCTGCTACAACAAGCGCCAGCCCGTCATCTTCGCCGACAAGCAGCTGCACATTGAAGAGGCCTGAACAATGTCGAACCATGTCACCAAGCATGCAAATGGTATGTATGGTACTACGAGTGCACTTTGACGCTATTAAGTACCACCGACCTCTCAATTAAGTGGTACTAAATCAGTTCTAACTATTCATTTGATCCCCCCTTTCCATATCCTTTCTTTTTTTCTTTGCGAAAAGCACTCTTTCTCTATGTTATTTCTACGAAAAAAGCGAGGCCAAGCTGCTCACTCATCAGCTTGGTCTCACTAGGGGGAAATATAACGAAACTTGTCATGTTATGTCAGCCGGCCGTTGCCGTCCCGCCAGCCGCCGCCCGAAAAGCACTAACCCATCACACCTCAATATAAGCGCCGGCCTGGGCCTTCCACATCTCGGCGTACTTGCCGCCGCGCGCAAGAAGCGAATCGTGCGAGCCTTCCTCGACGATGCGGCCTTCTTCGAGCATGAAGATCCTGTCCGCCAGGCGCGTTGTCGACAGACGGTGCGAGATGAAGATGACGGTCTTGTCCTTCGTCGCTTCAAGCATCGCATGGTTGAGCTGGTACTCCGCGATCGGATCGAGCGCCGACGACGGCTCGTCGAGGATCATCAAAGACGCATTCTGGTAGAAAACACGCGAGATCGCGAGTTTCTGCTGCTCACCTCCGGACAGATCCACACCGTTTTCGGAGAACTCATGCGTCAGCGGAGTATCCCACCGCATCGGAAGCGAATCGACTTTCTTCGCGAGGCCGCTGTCCTTCAGCGCACTCTTCA
>JAIKVO010000183.1 GCA_024685655.1 Treponemataceae bacterium | reverse complement strand
TGAATAGGAGAATGCCATGGAATATATAACTGAACCGACGGAAGAAAAACCGAAGAAAAGATTTATTAAAGCCCCTTTTTTTCTGTCTGTTTTACCGATAGCGATTTACTGGTTCGGCTATAATCCGTTTCAGAAAAAAGTCGTGTTTGCCGCATCGGACGCTCTTGCCGTTCACCCGTCCTGGCTCAAATATCTTGGATATGTTTTTTTGATTTTTGTCTTTTTAGAGATTTCTGATGCGCGCGGAGAATTGTCTGTTTCAAATTCATGGGATAGGAAAACATGGAAAGAAAAGAGAAAGCCGGTTTTTATTGCGGGTCTGATTTTATTTTTATCTTGTTTTATTACGCCTTTTTTTTGCCGCTCGGAACTTTATGACGG
Organism: Treponemataceae bacterium; assembly: GCA_024685655.1. Classification (GTDB taxonomy): domain Bacteria; phylum Spirochaetota; class Spirochaetia; order Treponematales; family Treponemataceae; genus Treponema_I. Next base: position 5,836 of record JAIKVO010000183.1, on the reverse strand, counting down.
AACTGTGAAAAGCAGGTTCGTTATAGAACAATTGTCAAAAAATTATAATCTTGCCGAAGCCGAAAGGATGCAGATTGGATTCACACTGATAACGACGCGTAGCGGAGGGAAGAGTTCGACCAGCGCCAATTTGATTTATGAATACAAAGCTTATGTTTCTTTTAAATTCGGAAACAAGAAATTCAGGTTTTACAATATAGATTTTGAGGACGAGCAAGTGATGATATCCGTGATAGAAAAATACAAGGACGCGCTTCCCCTTGAGTTAGAAAGAAAGCATCTTGAAGGTTTTGTCACTTACAACGGTGCAGATGAATTCTTGCGCCTTTATATTAAGGAACTGTTCGGAGAGGAATGACAGATGTCTTTCTCTGTAAGTCGCTCTGACTGGAAAATTACAAAATATAAAATCACTCCGAATTATGGGAATCTGTATTACTTTCTGGGAAAAACTCTCTTGGATTGACTTCCAGAGCATCGGCAATACGGATAAGCGTCATGGCAGATGGTTCTTTCTTGCCTTTTTCAAGATTTGCCAAAAAACACAGATGCAATTTTCAAACTAGATGTTGAAGGTGAAATCCCAGAGTATTTTATCGGATTGGATTTTTTTGTTGAGGATAAAGCAAAAGGTTCTGGCTGGACAAAAGTTAGTGATGGAAAAGTAAAACAAATTGTCAAATACTCAGATTTAGACAGATACTTAAAATAAGGCTTCAAAGGCAGTGCCATACGCAGTTTTATCTCGCTTGCAATATACCTGCTTGACATATACACGCCTCGTATGTATATTATAAATGTGATAAAAACTTTTGCGGACAGATAAACGGAGCTTGTTTATAAACAGGAGTTTTCAAGACGGCTTCCGCACACGATTCAGAAAGTTGCCTTGCGTAAGCTTATGTTGATAGACAATGCAAAGTGCCTTGAGGATTTAAGAGTGCCTCCAAATAATCATCTTGAACAACTCGTTGGAGACAGGAAAGGACAGCACTCTATCCGTATAAATGACCAGTGGCGTGTTTGTTTTACAGAAAAAGACGGACACTTTTATGATGTAGAAATTGTGGATTACCACTAGGAGAAAAATATGGCTGATTATATCGAAACACCGACAATGGGTGAAATCTTAAATGAAGAGTTTTTTATTCCTCTTGGACTTTCAGCATATAAAGTAGCTAAAGAAATAAATGTTCCTACGTCCCGTATTCAGGACATTCTTCATAACCGTAGAAAAATTACAGTCGATACATCTTTGCGGCTTGCAAAATTTTTTGGAGTTTCAGACGGCTATTTCATGGCTCTACAAGATGACATTGATATTAGGAACGCAAAGCTAGAACTTGCACCAGAGCTCGAAGAAATTAAAACTTATGCCTATGCTTAAAAATATGCCATAACAAGGAGATCAAATCCGACAAACCGGTTCATTCGCAGCGCAGTTTTCAGAAAACTACGCTGCGGACTTCCAGCGAGCGGCTTCAGTGCAATCAGGCTTGATACAAATGCCTACTTGTTTTTTTTCTGATGTACGCTATTATGTACATAACAGGAGATCAATATGAATGCAATGAGTGCAACAAAAGCAAGAGCAAATCTCTTTAAAATTATGGAATTTGTAAATGATAACTCTCAACCATTGACGCTTACGAATTCAAAAGGAAAAAATGCAGTTCTTATCGGGGAAGATGATTGGAATGCCATTCAGGAAACCATGTATTTGAATTCAATCCCAGGAATGACAGAATCTTTGATAAAAGGGAAAAATACACCTTTAGAAGATTGCCTTTCCGAAAATGAAGTTGAGTGGTAGCAATGTATTTAATAAAATACGACAAGCAAGCCGCCAAAGATATAAAGAACCTCAAATCAGCAAAGCTTGACGGTAAAGCAAAGGCTTTAATCGAGATTTTACGAAAGAATCCTCTAGAACCGCCTTACGAAGAACTTGTCGGCAATTTAGCCGGATTGTATTCAAGACGAATTAATATACAGCATAGATTAGTATATGAAATCTTTGATGAAGAAATTACAGTTGGTGATATAAAGTACGAGGGAACTGTAAAAATAATTCGAATGTGGACACATTACGAAAAGGTAATATAGGATTCAAATAATAGAGTTTCGTAGCCCCCCGCACCGGGGCACTCCCAAAGGAGGAAAAAATGAAAAAAGTATTATTACTTTTAATAGCATCAATAATATTATCTTATTCGTATGCTCAAGAAAGTGTTAAGGCTGAAAAGGAAGTATTATATACAATCCCGTTGGGAACAGGTGATGGGCAAATGTATTATTATTGTGGTTCTGGGGGTGATTATATTGAAGCTCCAGAAGGTATAAATATTACAGATAAAGGGGAAATTGTAATACAGTATAATTCGGTAGTTATAAATGAAGACGGAAGTTTAGGAAAAAAATTAAGAACAAATTCAATAAGTTTTAAGAATAAAGCTTTTAAAGTTTCTTTAGAAAATCGATTCATAAATACATATGGTGGTCTTTGTGGACAAAATTTTAATGGAATAGGGATAGATCCTGTTACTCTTAATATTAGATATATCAAAAACGATATTTTTTATCCCATTGAACTTTCATATGATGAAATAATTCCTAAATCAAGTGTAGTTTATGAATTTATACCTGTAGAAAAAGGATTAATTGTAGATAGAGCATACTCTTCAATAAAACCAACTATTATTGGAGTAGAAGTGAAAAATGGAAAACAATCAAAAATAATACCATTTGAACAATTAAATGAATGGCTCAAAACTCAGAAGGGTAACTATGAAGTAAAAGAAGATGGTAAATTGTATAAAAATGGAATTATTTATTCCAGAAAAGTAATACGAAAAGTTAGAGGTATGGTTGCAAGATTAAAATCAGGTCATTGTGTTTGTCCAACTTCAGAAAACGAATTAAATACAATTGAAAAATTTTTAATAACAAGACCAACAGGAGAAATAGAACTTGAAATAGAAATACCATGGGCATTTATTACAACTGAACAGAAAGGCTGTTTTTATGACTGGAGTTTTGGTAATTACGGAGAAATGTATGCATTATGTGCTCCTTTAGCACAATCACTAGATCAACCATATAATGGTAATTTCACAAAAGGAAACGCAGAGTTAATAGCCGTGCGAAATTATTTAAAATACTTTGGAATCTTAAATGATGACAGAATCCGTTTACGCAAAGGCCCGGGAACTAATACAGAAAGTTTGGGCACATATCGGATTAAAACCGGCTTCAGAATCCTTGAAAACAGTGGTGTAAAACAAACTATTGATGGTGTTACAGCCGAATGGATAAAAGTACGTCTTCTGGACGGAACCGAAGGTTATTTCTACGGTCAGTATGTACAAAACCTTTTTGATGGCCCCGGAACACCTTTGCCATGGCCGAATGTCCCAGATTGGGATTGATGTTTCTACGATATGATATACTTAAAGAAATAAACGCTACTATATCTTCTTGACAGATATATCTGTACCACATATACTATAATCATGATAAAAACATTCGGAGATTCCGAAACTGAAAAGATTTGGAATGATAAAAAATCACCGAAGCTTCCGTCTGAAATTCATAAAAGGGCTTTTTAAAAACTGCTCATTATAAATTCTGCGGAATGTGAAGATGATTTACGGATTCCTCCAGGAAATAAATGTGAACATCTTCTTGGGGATTTAAAAGATTATTGTTCGATAAGAATTAATAATCAATGGCGAATACAGTTTAAGTTTCTGAATAATGAAGCTTATGAAGTAAAGATTGTGGATTACCATTAATGGAGGTGTGTTATGGATGAAGAATTTGAATTACCGAAAATTGGCGACATTCTCGTAGAAGAATTTTTAGAACCGCTTGAAATTACACCATACAGACTTGCAAAAGATTTAGGAGTTTCCACAAGTTCAATTTTGGACCTGGTTCATAATAAAAGAAAAATCTCTGTTGAAATGGCTTTACGCCTTTCAAAGTATTTCGGAACAAGTTCAAAATTCTGGCTTAATATGCAGAACGAATTAGACTTAAGAGAAACACAAGAAAAGCTTGAGAAAGATTTGGATAAAATCCCAACTTGCAAGAAAACAGCATAACAAAGGATTGAAGCCATCCGCAACAATCAATCTCGCGTTCGGTACAACCAATTATTATACAAACACCCACACAGGGGGTAAAAGGAGAAATTATGCCAGGTATGTTTGAAGTTTATCAAAGTTATGCAGACTTGTATGACGAATTAGTAAATCACGAAGACTATAACAACAATCTTTATAAGTTTCTTAATGACAACATTCAATGGGAAAATAAAGTTGTCGGTGAGTTTGGCATAGGAACCGGCAGAGTTACAAAAAACTACATAGATAAGGCACAGAAAGTTTACGCATACGACAATTCTCAGCACATGATTGATAAAGCAAAGCTAAATTTGTCTGAATGGGCGAATAAGATCGAATATTCTATCATTGACAACAAGCAGATAAACTCGCTTGAAAATAAGTTTGACATAATAATCGAAGGCTGGAGTTTTGGGCATTTAGTGGTTCAAGATAATGAAACCAGAAATCAGACTATTCAGATGCTCATTAAAGAAACTACAAAAAGAGCAAATACAGTTATTTTTATTGAAACGATGGGAACAAATGTTGATTCGGCAAATCCCCCCGGAGAAAAGCTTTCACAATTTTATCATGCACTTGTAGATAACGGCTTTAAAGAACACATAATCGAAACTGATTATAAATTCAGCAATCACGAAGAAGCTGGAAGAATAATGGGCGGCTTTTTCGGTGATTCAATGAAGACTGATATAATCCAAAGAAAACTTGAAATCATCAAAGAATACACAGGAATATGGATATATAATAGCAAATAACCATATCGGTTTTTCAGTTGTTATTCACACAAATCACTAGGCGGGAAATTGAAAAAATGACAGAACAAATCGTAAATAAAATATGTGATGAAGTTTTTCAAACTCCTCCGACAGAAATCATAAGAAATAATGTTGGCCTGGCCGGATATGTTTACACAGTTCATATAAGCAATGATAAATATGTAATAAAAATTTCAGATGATAAAGATTTAATTTCAGGTTCTACTTACTGGCTAAATAAATTAAAAGGTTTAGAAATTCCAATTCCCAAAGTAATAGCAGAAAACACTTCTACATCTCCTTATTATTTTGTAATGACATTTATTCCCGGAAAAGACTTGGGCCTTGTTTATTCCTCTCTTTCAAAAGATGAAAAGAAAGATATTGCAAAAAGACTTATCAATTACCAGAAAGAAATTAAAAAGCTTCCTATGGCATCTGGATTTGGCTCACTTAATTCTTATGAAGATACTGAAAACTTATTCACTACTTGGGAAGAAAATGTCTTAAACGATATAAAAAGAGCCGAAGACGGCATAAAAGAAAATCAGATCTTTCCTACAGAATATGTTTCGAAAGTTCGGGCTTTTATTCCAGCCTTCAAAGATTACTTTTCGACTATCAAACCTGAACCATTTTTGGATGATGCAACAACAAAAAACGTGCTTATACACGAAGGAAAGCTTTCAGGAATAATAGACCTGGACTGGATTACTTTTGGAGATCAAGTTTATTTCCTGGGTCTCACCACAATGGCCTTGCTAAGTATGCAGGCAGATTTGGATTATGCAGAATATCTGAAAGAAGAAATGAATCTGAACCCATCTCAGGAAAAAGCGTTACAACTATATATCCTCATTTTCTGTATTATTTTCATGTCAGAAAAAGGAGCTTGTTTTAATCAAAATGAACCTATCCCTGTCACAGAACAAGAAAAAAATCGTCTTATAA
>JAIKVO010000168.1 GCA_024685655.1 Treponemataceae bacterium | reverse complement strand
TTCAAGCTCTTCGTAGATTCTTTTTGCAACAAGCTCACGGTCTGATTTTTCGGGTATGCAAACATCAATGCCGGCTTTTATCAAATCCTTTTTCATGTAATCCTGTTCCATCGTGAAGATTGTTCCTAAAAGCCCGACTTTTTTGTAGCCTTTCTTTACAATTTCTTCCGCAACGGATTTTGGGATGCTGATAAGCTGAACTCCCGTTTTTTGTACGATTTCATCATAAACGATGTGCATTGTCGCGGCCGTTAGCGCGATAACCTGGCAGCCGGTAGATTCAAGATTACGCACTTTTTCTGAAAGATAGTCCGTTAGCGAATCATACTGCTTTTCAACAACATAATTCCAAGCTTTACGGAAATTTACACTTTCTATTGCGACATCCGGCATTTGCTTGCCGTCTGTGATTTTATCGATTCTGCTGTTTAATTATTTGTAATACATCAAAGTGGATTCTGGGCCAGTTCCACCTACAAGTCCAATTTTTTTCATCACCATGCCCCGACTTTATTAGGTCGAATTTCGAGTTTTGTATTTCGGAAACGAAGCTCGAAGAACGCTTGTTTTTCCGCTGCGAAAAACCAGCATAGATGTGGCTGTCCATTTCTTTTTGGATAGCCACAATACTCTTATTGCTTAATCAAACGTAAACTTATCAAATTCCGCAATTACACCGCTGTTAGCTGACAAGAATTCAAAATAAATTGCACGCTTGCCGATTACACTGGAAGTAAGCTTTGCCGTAGATGTTTTGTCGCCCTTTTTCATATCGAACGATGCAATCTCTTTTCCTCTGTAATCATCAACGCGGACTTTCACAGTTAAATTCTGGAGCGCTTTGATATCGGCTGTCACTGTTGCAGGAGTGTTCGAGCCAAACTGAAGATAACGGAATCCCACCGTAAGTTTGCTTGTAATATCTACAATCGGAGAAGAAACGTTATCGTCTTTTTCATACACAGGTTTGATGTACGCACCGCCCATTCCACCGTTGTAACCACCTTTTGCACCGCCATAAATATGAACAGCGTATCCGGCAGAAATTATCTTGCGAGCATCGAGTCCGTTAATGTGAGCACCTTGGGAAGTCATCTCGACTGGCTCTGATGCCACTGGCTCACCTTCTTTGTAAGTTATCTTTCCGACAAAGATGCGTCCGTTTTTGTCCATTGCGACATCAACTGGTTCCAGCATAGCCTGACGAGAATACTCGTCTGTTCCGATCTGGCGGTGATAGAAAATATACCACTGATCGTTTACCTGCATAAGGCTTCCGTGGTTGTTGCCCCAGCGGTAAGACATTTGATTCTGACCATCTGGACCAAGCAAAATTTCGCCACCGTTAAAGCTTATGTCACCACCCATTTTGTAATCGCCAAGCGGAGTGTCGCAATATTTAAAAGACAGGAATCCGTTGCAGTCTTCGTAAACGCCATACTGCGGTCTGTGTGTGTAGTAACGCTTTGAATAAATAAATACATATTTCCCGAAAAGCTTGCGTGGAGAAGATGCTTCAAAGAATGCATCATTTTCATCGTCCATACCATCATCGGGTGACCACTGTGTGATACTATGCTTAATTACATTTTCGCGCAGAGTTTCCTTTTTAATTGTGCACATGTCATCGTTGAGCTCGGCGCAGTATTGCTTACAAAAGCCCCAGAACGCATAAACACGACCATCATCATCAACTAGGATTCCGGGGTCAAAGGCAAGCTCTGTTTTTACAGGATTTGTAAAAGGCCCGGCTGGATTTTTGCTTGTAGCAAGCATGATGCGCGAACCTTTTGCTTCAGCTGCGTACATATAAAAAGTATCGCCCTTCTGAACAACATCAGGCGCATAAAGAATTGAACCATCTGTAGAAGTATAGCAAACTCCATGACATGTCCAGTTTGTCAAATCATCAACAGGAGCGCTCCAAACAACTTGATCTGGACCGCAATATTCTGTTTTGAGAGTATCATGCGAACCATACAAATATACTCGTTTTTCTCCGTTGTATTCAAAAACGCGTGGTTCACCATCCGGAACATGCTCCCAAAGCGGCATGTATGGATTTGCACCCTTGATATATTCTTTCATAAAAAACCTTCCTTCGGTAAAGTATCGGATAAAGCCCGACAATAAAATTTACAATAGAATAAAGAAGAAAATGTGTTGTTTCAAGTAGCACCATTATTGTTATTCTACAGCAAGTCCGAATTGCGAATTTTCAAGACAATATGAAACACTTGCCCCGCACCATGCTAAAATGTATAAAAATACAAAAAATTTCATATAATTGCATAAACACTGCAATTCTGATAAACTCGCCGTATGATTATTTCATCCATTGACTTAAAAGACGGAAAAGTCGTTCAGCTTAAGAACGGCAAAGATTTGGTACTTGAAAGAGACGATGCCGACGCTCTTATTGCGGAATTTGACCGCTATGGCGAAGTTGCCGTAATCGATTTGGACGCGGCGCTTGGAAACGTTGTCACCGAGGGAAAACTCCGCGGAACAACGGCAAACACGGAGCTGCTTAAATCATTGTTGCGCAAAGGAAACGTGCGTGTAGGCGGCGGCATCCGCGACGTAAAGAAAGCGAAGGAACTTATATCGCTGGGAGCGGAGAAGGTCATCATCGGGTCGGCTGCCTGGGCTTCCAAGGAGCAGCGCGAAAACGGCGAGATTCTTAACACAGAGTTCCTTGAAGAACTTACAAAAGCCATTGGACATCATAGAATAATCATATCTGTAGACGCAATTAACGGCGAAATTGCGGTGAAAGGCTGGACTGAAACGGCAGGCATTCCGCTTATTGAAGGCGCGAAAGCTGCGGAAAAATACTGCAGCGAGCTTCTTTTTACGTGTGTTGAGAAAGAGGGCTGTATGCAGGGAACCGATATGGCCCAGGCAGAAAAACTGCGCCAGGCTGTTGGTTGCCGCATCGTTGTGGCTGGCGGTGTTTCAACGCTTGAAGAAGTTGTTAAACTTGAAAAGATGGGCTGCGACGTGCAGCTTGGAATGGCTTTGTACACAGGAAAAGTCGCGCTTAAAGACGGATTTATTGAATGCCTGAACTGGGAAAAAGCCGCTGAAACTACGGCGGGGCTGATTCCGGTTATTGCGCAGTCCGTCGCTGGTGAAGTTATGATGATGGGCTACGCGAACCGCGAAGCTTTTAATAAATCTTTCGATGTCGGCAAACTGACATTCTGGAGCCGAACACGCAATGTGCTTTGGACAAAAGGCG
>JAIKVO010000142.1 GCA_024685655.1 Treponemataceae bacterium | reverse complement strand
TATGGTTGATGTTGACTCAGAAGCTCAGAGAGATCTTCTGAATCAGTTCAGTGCAATCACAGAAGAAGATGATAACGGACACGTTACAGTATACAAGGCCACTCAGCGCAAGCAGGACTATATGCTCAGCCGCCGTGAAACCGAGACAGTCGGTGAAATTGCCATGTGGGAGCATTTCCCTGTAACTGTAGATTCGCTCACAATGGACAAACCTTTGGACGGAGCTCAGAATTTCAACTTCAACTATTCGCTTGATGGCGGAAACAATCCAGGCGTAATCTACTACAAGGTTAAAGAGGTGGCATAATGGTACTTACAGAGCAACCTAAATACTGGTTCTATCCTGACGTTAAGGACAACCTTTCGCAGAAGGAAGAAGACCAGCTTGCAGTTGAAATCATCCGGCCTACAGGATTCCAGAGTAATGATTTTAAGAAGATTGTTACCCGTACAGAGTTCTACCCGGATGATCAGCCGTTTGACAAGGACAGTAATTACACCGCACCTAAGAAGTTCCGCAGCATAACAGTAGATACAAAGTTTGATTCTGCTTTGATTCTGCGGACATGTGTTGGCGAAGTGCGAAATCTTTCTGTCAAAGATACTGACGGAAAGGAACGCAAAATCACCAGCGGAAAGGAGCTTGCAGAGTGCCGTGCCTATGGTATCGGAGCAATCATCGACGCAATTGTTGTTGAAGTTTCCGGAGACAAGCTCACCGATTCAAAAAAAAAGAATATCGAATAGGACTGCAAATCCTGTTTTCGGGCTTCTGGCCGCCTGACTGGGAGCCCGAATATGACGAAAAGTATGAATGCATTTTCTGGCCGGAAAACGAAACCGGCTACATGAGGCTCCAGCGCAAAGATTTTTCCAATTACATTACAGACGAACTCTCTCAGTTGATTCAGATGTGGCACAGAATATCAGCTTATGGATGGCCACAAGGTAAAGGCTATCTGGCAGAGCCTGAATTTGTACGCTCCGTTGTAGAATTATTCGACAGGGAAAAAGCGGGTTATATAGCCTGGGAGAAAAAGAATAATGGCGGACATTAACGAAGAGCTTCGCGTTCTGGTAACGGCAGAAGTAGACAAGGCAATAAAGAATCTCAAAAGTGTTGATAAGCAGACTGATGAAACTGAGAAAATGTTCAAGCAGCTCGGCGGTGCAATCGGGGCTGCTTTTTCTGTTAAGGCTATCATTGATTTTTCAAAACAATGTGCAGAAGCTTATCGTGAACACAACGCAGCTGTCTCTATTCTAAATAGCACACTTGAAGCTACTGGAGCGACAGCCTGGACAACTTCTTTAGAGCTCCAGAATATGGCTGGAGAATTACAGAAAACCACAAACTATACTGCTGATTCAATAAACTCTATGCAATCTGTTCTCCTCGGTTTTAGGAACATAAAGGGAGATACTTTTGAAGATGCAACTAAAGCAATCCTCGATATGGCAACTGTCATGAAGATGGATTTATCTTCCGCTGCTCAAAGTATTGGAAAAGCTTTGGATGATCCGATTCATGGAATGGATTCCCTTAAAAAACAAGGATTTAACTTTACAGCTTCTCAAAAAGAAGTAATGCAATCTCTCCTTGATACAGGAGATGCTGCCGGAGCTCAGAAAATAATTCTTGATGAATTAAACGGAACGTTTGGCGGTGCAGCAGAAGCTGCTGCGGATTCGGCTACACAAATCAAAAACGCCTGGGAAGACGTTAAAAGGGCTGTTGCTGAAGGTTTTGTAGATACAATAAAAGCCTTCTCTGGAGAAATAGAAGGTAATCCTATTGCAGATTATCTTGAAGGAACCGCAGAAGCTTTTCGTCAGGCAGGAAAAGAAATGCGTCGTATGAAGGATTATACGTCTTTCTGGGATTCTTTGACAGCTGATGAAAAACTTGAAGAAGCAAGATATCAAATAAAAACTTATGAAAAACAGGTTGAATTATCTCTTGATGCAATAGATAAGGCCTGGACTAAATCACAAAAGAAAGCATTTGAAGGAGGCTTGGAGAATCATCGGAAAAGCCTTGAACACTGGAAGGAAGTTGAACAAAGTCTTTTAGACACACAAAAACAACAACAGTCTATTATATCTGCAGAAAACGAACGTGCCGATGCTGAAGCTGCAATAAACGACATCATGCTCGAAATATCCAAGAACTACGAAACGCTCGGTAAAGACGATCCGACTGTTCAGCTCAAAAACTATCAGAAAGAACTGGATGAAATCAAAAAGAAACGTGTAGAACTGTCTAAAGAGGTTCTCGATTCAGACGGTAAAATCATAGATACTTCAGAAGCTTTGGCACAGCTTGATTATGTTGAAAAGAAAATACACGAAAAAATAAAAGCATTACAAGACGATGGAAAGAAAACCTGGAAACAGTTTTGGGA
>JAIKVO010000058.1 GCA_024685655.1 Treponemataceae bacterium | reverse complement strand
GTAGCACAGATTGCTCTTGGTGCGAACCCGAACCAGGCTCTTAAGGCAATTCAGGAAGCTGAGGCATACAATGGTCCGTCACTGATTATCGGTTACGCACCTTGTGAGCTCCACGGTGTTAAGGGCGGTATGAACCACTGTCAGGACGAGATGAAAGCTGCTGTTGCAGCCGGATACTGGAACCTGTTCAGCTTCAACCCAGCTCTTAAGGCAGAGGGAAAGAACCCGTTCACACTTACTTCAAAGCCAGGCGATGGTTCTTACCAGGCATTCCTTGCCAACGAGACACGCTACTCATCACTTACACGCAAGTTCCCAGAGCGCGCAGAAGTTCTCTTCAAGAAGAACGAAGAGACAGCAAAGGCACGCTACGAGCACTTGCTCAAGCTTGTTGAGTTGTATAAATAAGCTCGCGTAAGCGGTTTAGAACGGCACTGTCATTACGGCAGTGCCGTTTTTTTTATGGGCGTTCCCGACGGTCAGCAAGGTGACCGAAACTCGTATTTTAACGTGAAACATTGAAAATAGCGCATACATCAGTTAAAATATGCGTATGAAACAAACAAAAAAAGTTAAGATTCTTTTCCTTTCATTTCTTTTAATTTGCACCGCTCTATACGCAGGCGAAATGCGCTACATCAACTATGATGAGTTACAGAATTTTGATGCATACGAAGGTGAGGTTATATTCACGTATAATCATCAAAATCAGTTTGAAAGCTATGTAATAGATGATTCATGGGATTATCCCTACACACGTGAAGAATGTGTCGGGGTTGTGAAAAATCTGTTTAACCTGCTTGTTGAAAACGCCGAGCCGGAAAATCAAGAATACCTGCTTTTAAAAGGAATTGTCGCATCATATCTGTATAACCTTGATGAAATGGAATATTTCGTAGAGGCAGAGAATGCGTTCAAGGCGGTTCAGGAGCTTCCAAGCTACGATTACCGCTGCCTTTGGTTTTTGGCGAATCATTACATGGATTCTGCGCTTGTCATAAATAGTGTCGAATTATTTCAAGACATTTTAGAAGCAATACCAGAGGAAAATCTTCAGCCCGATTTATTCCTTGATTATGGTTTGGCTGTTTATATGGCAAGAATGCCGATGACTGCAAAGCATGCGTATGATTTGTATGAGAAATATACAGGAATTAGTATGCAAAATGATTCCATATATAGGTCTATATTGCAGATTGCACATGATTTTGACGGTTCAAATTTTGAAAAAGAAATGATAGTTCAACCCCAGTCACGTAACGGAGCAGATGGTCTTTTAATCCGACCTTATGGATTATGGTACACTCTTAAGTCAGATTGGGATATTACTGGCTTCGATTTCACGGAAAACAATCATTTTTTTATGGCTCAATCGCAGTTGATTACAAAAAATGATCAAGACATTGGTTATAGCGTGCTTATGATTTCAAGCCTGGCTGAAGAACTTGAGCAAAGTGTAGCATATGTTCAGTTTATGCGGATGTTTGAGATGTATGAAGAGTGCAAGGAAGTAAATTTGTTTCCAGATAGAAATGATATGATCATGATGGAGTACAAGAGTCCTTCCCAGTATGCAGAAATTGGCGGAGCACACGGATATTTTGCAATTGTTGTAAAACCATGGTCTGAAACTTTGGATAGTGATATAGAGATTCCTCAATTTATGATGGAACACGATGGCGAAGTTCATTATTATATGTTGACTGATTTTTACAAGCGATATCCGGGAAGTATTGTCCACTTTTTGCTGCTGGACAGCTGTGACTATATCTTTGAGGAATCGAAAGAAGATTTCCTTAAGTTTTTGGATTGTTGCGAGTTTTATTAAGATAAAGAGACGGCATTTTTGTGCCACTATTTAATTATATACTAAGGAGATATAAATATGAAATTTTCAGAAATGACTTACAAAAGACCGGATTTTGAGACGGTCAAAAAAGAAATCCGTGCGAAACTTGATACGTTCAAAAACGCAAAGAACGCAGAAGAGCAGATTCGTTGCCTTGATGAAATAAACGCCATCCGCAATAACATCGATACGCAGTCAGAGCTTTCAAGCATAAGGCATTCAATCAACAACAACGACGAATTCTATACAAAAGAAAATGATTATTGGGATGAATACAGCCCGCATTACGCGAACGAAACGACAAATTTGGCAAAAGCCATTCTTGCCTCACCCTTCCTTGGCGAGCTTAAAAAGAAATACCCAAAGCAGCTTTTCACTCTTTTGGAAAACAGCGTAAAAAGCTTTGACGAGTGCATAATCGAAGATTTGCAGGAAGAAAACAAGCTTGCCACGCAGTATAACCGTATTCGTGCGACGGCTCAAATTGAGTTCGACGGCAAGAAGTACACAATTCCGGGGTTGGCGGTATTCTTGGAAAACCCGGACCGCGCGACAAGAAAGCGTGCGGCTGTTGCTATTGCCGACTTTTATGCGTCACATGAGCAGGAAATTGATGATATTTACGACAAGCTCGTTAAAGTACGCGACAAAATAGCGAAGAAACTTGGTTTTAAGAACTTCGTGGAGCTTGGTTATGTGCGCATGAACCGCAGCGACTACAATGCGGATGATGTTGCTTGTTACCGCCGCCAGATACTTGAGACTGTAACCCCAATGGCGACAGAAATCGTTGAGAATCAAAGAAAACGGCTGGGCTACGACAAGATTTACAGCTACGACCTGAACTATAAGTTCGCTTCTGGTACGCCGAAGCCGCAGGGTTCCCCGGAATGGATTATAGAGAACGGAAGAAAGATGTATTCGGAGCTTAGCCCGGAGACAAAAGAGTTCTTTACGATGATGGCAGACAATGACCTTATGGATCTTGTTAGCAAAGAAGGAAAAGAAGGCGGTGGCTACACAACGTACATAACAGGCTACAAATCCCCGTTTATTTTCTCAAACTTCAACGGCACTGCGGGCGACTTGGAAGTTCTTACACACGAGGCAGGACACGCTTTCCAGGTTTACAGCTCTCGTGATATTTCGATTTTGGAGTGTATATGGCCGACGTATGAGTCGTGCGAAATTCACTCAATGTCTATGGAGTTTTTCACATATCCGTGGATGAAAAACTTTTTCGGCAAAGACACAGATAAGTATTTGTATGACCATCTTACGGGAACTGTTACGTTCCTGCCATACGGTGTGCTTGTGGACCACTTCCAGCATGAAGTTTACGAGCATCCTGAAATGTCGCCTGCAGAACGTAAGGCAACTTGGCACAAACTTGAAGGAATGTACATGCCGTGGAAACACTACGATGGCGCGGATCTTTTTGAGCGCGGCGGCTGGTGGTTCCAGCAGCTCCATATTTTTAACAGTCCGTTCTATTACATAGACTACACGCTTGCACAAATCTGCGCTCATCAGTTCTTTGGCAAGATAAACAAAGACTTTAACGCTGCTTGGAAAGACTATCTTCATTTGTGCAAGCTCGGTGGAACGCAGTCGTTCCTTGGGCTTGTAAAAGAAGCGAACCTGAAAAGCCCGTTCGAAGAAGGCACTGTAGCCGCCGCGATGGAAGTGGTTAAGGCTAAAATCGAAGAGTTTTCAAACGGTGACATTCAGTAGCAGCAACAGGCGGGTCTTTCCTCACCCAACAAGTCCCGCTAAGTGTTGAGCTATTTTCAAAAGTTTGCTACTTTTTGTACGTTATGATAAAGAACGTTATTTTCGATCTGGGCGGCGTCCTCGTGGACTGGGATCCAGAGGGCGCGCTGCGCCGTATGGGGCTGCCAGAAGAAGAAGTAAAAGAAATTGCTAAAAACACGACTTTTTCGCCTGAATGGAATGAAGTTGACCGCAGCGCAATAGCAAAAGAAAAACTTTTCGCCACAATGTTGGCAAATGTACCGGAAAAATACCGCGAGGACGCCGCCCGCTTTTTGAACGCAGGTGTCTTTGATGGTATCCATTCGTTCAGTTACTCGGCGAACTGGCTGAAAAGCCTTAAAGAACGCGGGTTTTCTGTATTTTTGCTTACTAACTATTCAGACTGGATGTTCGATTATCATTTTAAGAACGAGTTTTCTTTCGCTAAGTACGTTGACGGTATGGTTGTCTCTGGAAGAGAGAAGCTTCTTAAGCCCGAAAGCGCGATTTATGAATGCTTGCTCAAAAAATACGGACTAAAGGCTGAAGAATGCGTTTTTTTTGACGATCGTGCGGAAAATGTAGAAGGTGCAAAAAAATGCGGACTGAACGCCATCGTATTTACAGATTTTGAAACAGCACAGGCAAAACTGAATTCTTGTCTTTAATTCTGAAAATATTTATGGTAAAGCTTTGCAAAACTTGTTACACTGCTATCAGGGAAATCACTGATGGAATCAAAGAGAAAATTACCTGTTGCAAAAATCCGGCGGAAAGCAATATGGCCGAGCTTTGTTGGTTTTGTTGTAGTTTGTGTTGTTTTTGCGTTTTTATACACCATTATTATTGATGTATTTATCCATAACGTGATTGAGCAGAAGAATCGGGATAACTACGAAACTGCTTTGTCCGTGAAATCTTTTTTTAATGCGAATACTGACATTAAAGATGTGAAGACGCTGCCGAAAGAAATAATGCAGCCTGAGCAGATTAATCCTCAAATAAAAAGCATCTGTCTTATAAATAGTGAAAATGAGCTGATTTGGCAGACAGGAAAAAACAAGCCGGATTTTAACAAGAAATTTGAATATAAAATGGACGGCTGTACCATACTCATCGATTATGATTTTGATGTGAATGAAGAAATTGCTTTTTCGAATTATGTTTACAATGATGAGGATGACGATGATTTTATTATCCAGGATGGGAATGAAACAGCTTATCAAGTAATTCTTTCGAATTTACCGCTTATTTCTGACGATACAAACCATACTTTTAACCGACGTATTTTCGAGAATATGGTTGAGTCTAGCGGAACCTATTTTGTAAATCCTCGTGATACAATAATAAACATGCCTTGTTGGGTAATTCTGGATGAGGATGAGTCTGGATTAAGGCTTTGTGTGGAAATTGAGCTTTTTATGAGGGCAGAGGAAGTCGCTCCGTTCCTTTTTGCGCTTGTGGTTTCCGTTTTCTTCAGTTTCATAATGTTCCTGTGGTTCATCATATCATTCTTCCGTCTCCTTTCAGACAGACGACGGATTGATGCAATTCTGAACCTTGATCAAGTTACTGGCGGACTGAACTGGCTTTATTTTATAAAAACAGGAACTAAGCTCCTAAAGCGCAACGGCAGGAAGAACAATCATTATGCGGTTGTGTCTATGGGTATGCGTAAATACACGAATTATTGCACATATTACGGAGTTTCTGCTGGTGAAGAGCTTCTTGGAAAATTCTATACGATTTTACAGAATTGCATAAAAAAGAAGGAGCTTGCGATAAGGCATGAGCGGGCAGAGTTCGGTCTTCTTCTTATGTTTGAAGATGAAGCCGGACTGGAGCAAAGAATCAAAAAAATCGCCTTTATGCTGAACTCGGCTGCATTGGATCAATCTTTCCATTTTTCAACGGGTGTTTATATCATAGACAGGAACGAGGACAACATCACGGAGATTTATAACTCAGCAGTTGTTGCAAGAAACTGTTGTTCTGACGATGCGACAAAGCAGATTTGTTATTTCACTGATGAAATGTACAATAATCAAGTTTGGGAACGCAAAGTTGAGAATGATATGGAAAAAGCGCTGTATAATCATGAGTTTGAGTTGTATCTTCAGCCAAAGTATGATACGAAAAATGAAACTTTGTCAGCAGCGGAGGCTCTTGTCCGGTGGAATCATCCTACAGAGGGATTTGTGCCACCAAGTAAGTTTATTCCGATTTTTGAGGCGAATGGTTTCATTATCCAGCTTGATGATTATATGCTTGCCGAAGTTTGTAGAATTCAGGCGACATGGATAGCAAGAAGAGAACGCGTTGTGCCGATTTCTGTGAATGTATCGCGTGCACATTTTACAAAAAATGATCTTGCGGAGCATATTTGTAAAACTGTAGATTTTTTCAAGGTTCCGCATTCTGTTATAGAGCTTGAGCTTACGGAAAGCGCATTCTTTGATGATAAAGCTGCGCTTCTCAATACAGTGAAAAAGCTACGAGCTGCGGGTTTCAAAGTTTCTATGGACGATTTTGGTGCCGGATATTCTTCTTTGAACACTTTGAAAGAGCTTCCTCTTGATGTCGTTAAGCTTGATGCAGAGTTTTTCCGCGGAAAAGATGAGATGAACCGAGGAAAACTGATTGTTGAGGAAACAATAAATCTTGCGAAAAAACTTAATATGCAGATTGTTGCAGAGGGAATAGAAACTCGCGAGCAAGTAGATTTCTTAAAGCATAACGGTTGTGATCTTATTCAGGGATTCTTCTTTGCAAAACCAATGTCTGTACAGGATTTTGAGAAGAGTGCGTTCAAGAAAACATCCAGATTGATGAACTGAATGACTGTTAGTGCATTTTCAAATAATCACGCATATCGCTGAAAAATGCTGTTTTTGCTTCCGGTTTTGTGAAAAGATCTTGTAACCCTGGTGCCGGTCTGTCGGAGGCTGCTGCCCAAAGCCTGGCATTTGTTGCTTGCCTGTCTGGAGATTCCGCTGTGGAGTGTGTAGGAGCGAGTCCGGTTGCATTCGCAATAGTCGATTGATTCGTCGATGTTACGAGCTTTTGCAACATTTCCATACAAACAGAGCTTTTTTCGTCAAACCGGTTTTTTAGAACTGTTCCCGAAAGTACAGAGAAAATCAGGCTTCTATCAGAATTAGCGCCTTCAATTCGTCCTGCAGGAAAAAAGTATTCTGTATATTTTTCAATTGTCCGGTATGACACTGTCCTATGGACAGAGAGCGGCATAAACACAACAGAAAGAATTTCAGTCTCCATGAGATATTCAATCTCTTGCTGTGTCATGGAATACCATTCAGAATGCAGAAGCCCTGTTTTTTTCCATTCGCACAGCATATCGAGTGTATTTTTGAAATCTTCGTTACCGGCAGATTCTAAAACATTGTCAAAAATTGAACTTGCATCATCTGATTTTTCTGCATTTTGTATTGCTTTTTTAAGTTTTTCGAGCGCAACATCTGAATATAGTGATTCTATGCACGATGAAACAAACATTCCCAGTGTTTTGTCGTCTTTTCCGGCACATCCAAAGGTAAATCGTCTGTTACCTGCGGCATTTCGCGCGAATGAAATCATTTCGTCCATTGTCGCAGTGGGCGAGGCAGAGTTTGCTCTGAGCGCTTTTATGTTGTAGAGAGCTTCGAAATCATCAATAAGAAGCGGAGCCGATGTTTGCGAAATGCCACGAACGGCTATAGGCATTACTGAGTAAATAGTTTCTACCGGTTTTACCGCAAAGTTTTTTATAGCCTCTGCTGTGGAGGAATCGGAGAAAATCATATTTATTGCAGAATCATCATAAATTTGGTCTGAAGCTGATTTAGAGCTGTCAAGAGTTACAAATTCATACTCAAATTCTGGCGAGGCAGCTTCCCATTCGTTGCGGAGAACATTTTTTATTGCTTCCTGAGCCTTTGAATCGACATTGTAGAATGCTATTTTGATGGGGCGTTCCCGCATTTCCCTTTCAAGGCGGATTGCTTTTATATGATTTATGATAAATATGGCCGAAATCGTTGCTGCGACGATAAACACAATTCCGATGATAATCAGAATTGTGTTTCTGGTTTTCTTGTCGAGGGTCTTTTTTTCAGTGTGTTCATTAGTTTTGTCGGGATTGGATTTCTTCATAATACAGATGATAAATAGAAATCGGAATGATGTAAAGACAAATCTATGGCAATCTTTGAAAAGTCAAGGAGAGGGTTTTATAAAAGTCTCTTTCTGTTGATATCGAGCGTAAAAAAGAGTGCTATAAAGAAAGTTGATAAATTGAAGTTGACAAAATATCAAATAACGTCATAATGTAATTCAAACGAGTCTAAAAATCGATTACCGTTGAGACAATACAAAATATGGGGGAAAAATGGCAATCATAATCAAATCGACAGGAAAATCGCTACCAAAGCGAAAGGTTATGAACGATGAGCTTCCCAAAGAACTTGATACAAATGATGAGTGGATCGTTTCACATACGGGAATTCGCTCGCGGTATATTGCAGGAGAAGGCGAATCGTGTACTTCGCTTGGGACAGAAGCATGCCGGTTTGCCTTGAAAGAGGGCGACATAGCTCCTGACGAAATAGACTTGATAATTTGTGCGACGGCTACTCCTGACTACAGCGGATTCCCTTCTGCTGCATGCGTGATTCAGGCAGCTTTGGGAGCTGCGAAAGCGGTTTGTTTTGATGTGACAGCGGCATGCTCCGGCTTTTTGTATGCAATGGACATTGCATCCGCGATGATGGAGCGGAGTGGCTTTAAATACGCGCTTATTGTCGGTGCGGAAGTACTTTCGCGAATTTGTGACTGGAAAGACAGGACTTCGTGCATTTTATTCGGCGATGGTGCAGGAGCCGCTGTGCTGGAACGGTGCGAATCGGTGAGTGGTGCGAACGAGGCAGCCGGAGCTGGTCACGGTATTTGTGGCGTTTGTGGTGATTCAGCTGACGCAGATTGTAAGCTAGATGGCGATTTTTGTGCAAATTCTCGGAAAGTCGGGATTGGGACATTTGTGTCCGGCTCCGATGGAAAAGGCGGTAATGCACTTTATGTCGATAAAACTGGAATTATGAAAATGGACGGACACGCAATTTACACATTTGCGGTCAAAATAATCACAGAGATAATAAAAAAGCTTATGGAAAAAGAGAATCTGCGCCCGGAAGACGTGGATTATTTTGTGTGTCATCAGGCGAATGAACGGATATTAAGCGCGGCGGCGAAACGGCTGGAGCTCGATTTTAGCAAGTTTTTTATTACGCTCGATGAGTACGGCAATACATCATCGGCTTCAATTCCGCTTACGCTTGCGGATATGGACAGCCGTGGTTTGCTGAAAAAGGGAACGACGATTGTTACCGCCGCATTTGGCGCGGGGCTAACGTGGGCAGGAACGGTCATACGATTTTAGGTCACGCGAGTTTTCGTGCTTTTATGCGGTTGGCGCGATTTATGGCTGTGGTTGTGCGTGGGCAGTGGCCAGGCGCAAGTTATAAAGGAGATTTATGAAAAACGTATTTTTGTTTCCTGGTCAGGGAGCACAAAAAAAAGGAATGTTTCTTGATATCTGCGAGAAGTACCCAGTGGCGATGAATGTCGTGAAACTTGCGGAAGAGATAGCGGACGAGCCTGTTTCTGAATATATGTGGCAAACAGATGATGAAGAACTTTCACGGAGCGACAGGAGCCAGCTTGCAATAACTACGGCTTCTCTTGCCGTTGTGAAGCTTCTGGAATCGTGCGGGATTGAGCCTGAGCTTTGCGCTGGGTTTTCGTTGGGCGAGTTCGCGGCTCTGTGTACAGCAAAAGTTCTTTCGTTTGAAGAAACAATTCGCCTTGTTAAAGAGCGTGGAAAAATCATGCAAAAAGCATGCGACGCTCTTTCTGCCGCTTCTGCCGGAAGCAAACCCGGCATGGCAGCTGTAATCGGGCTTACCCCGGAGCAGGTCGAAGCCGCCCTGCAACCGCTGATTGCGCAGCAAAAAGCATTTCCGGCTAACCTAAACAGCCCCAAACAAACTGTAATTTCCGGTACCGCAGAAGGATTGGAAAAAGCAGAAGAGCTTTGCAAAGAAGCAGGTTGCCGCAGGTTTATCCGGCTTAAGGTTGCAGGGCCGTTCCACTCTCCGCTTATGGCAGAAGCGGCAGCCCAGTTCAGCGAAGTCTTAGCAACAGTCGCTTTCAAAAACCCAGAAAAGCGGCTTTTTTCGAACGTCACCGGTACAGAAATCCGTAGCGGTGAAGAAGCACGGGTTTTGGCGGCAAAACACTTTACGCACCCTGTTCAGTGGATGAGCGAAGAAGCGCAGATTGCGGAAATTATCGGGTATCAGTGTGAGAAATGCGGTGAAAATTGGAAAATCCTTGAAGTTGGCCCCGGTTCCGTTCTTAGCGGTTTGTGGCGTGACTCAGGTTTTTCTGAACATATCAGTTGTGCTCCGGTGAACCCGGCAGATATCTCGTGAATCTGAGTAAAATCAGTTTTTGTGGTTTGTGTACGTGAAAGCATCGAATGTCATTGACATAATGTGATTGCTTTCAAAAGTGCGTATCCACCTCCCTGCATTGACACTATTGAAGCCCGTAGGGCTGAACTTGTGGCGGATGCAGGGAGGTGGGTACGTGTTATGAACAAAGCATCTGGTTAATGAACAATAATTGTTATACAGGAGTGAAAAATGATATTAGCAGGAAAAAAAGCGTTAGTCACAGGTTCTTCCCGTGGAATTGGCAAAGCAATTGCCGCTAAGTTCCTTTCGGAAGGTGCGACTGTGTGGGGAATATGCACAAAACCATCTAAGGCGAAGAGCGAGCTTGAAGAACTTGCGAAAGCGAACAACGCAGTATTCTACGAGCTTTACGCGGACGCTTCGGATGCAGCTTCGTGGTCGGATGCTGTAAAAACCGCACTGGAACAGTCGGGTGGGCTTGATATCCTTGTAAATAATGCGGGAATTACGCGCGACGGTCTTTCATTCAGAATGAAAATGGAAGATTGGAACGCTGTTATCAACGTGAATCTTACAGCGGCGTTTGTGGCTTGTCAGCTTGTTGCATCGAGCATGATCCGCAACCGGAAAGGTTCAATTATCAATATGTCGAGCATTGTCGGCATTCATGGGCAGGGCGGGCAGACAAACTACGCGGCGAGCAAGGCTGGCCTTATCGGGCTTACGAAGAGTCTTGCAAAAGAAACAGGCTCGCGTGGTGTGCGTGTAAACGTAATCGCACCTGGTTATATCCAGACAGATATGACAGATGTTCTGCCTGAAAACGTAAAAGCTTCTATTTTGGAGACGGTTCCTCTTAAACGGATGGGGCAGCCGGAAGATATTGCGAATGCTGTGTTGTTTCTTGCGAGCGATGCTTCAACATATATTTCAGGACAAGTAATTGGAGTAGATGGCGGCATGGGCTGTTAGTCCGGCTTGGTAATACTCAATTCTATAAACTAAAAAATCGGAGGAAATATGAAGAGAAGAGTTGTTGTGACCGGATTGGGCTGCGTAAGTCCATTAGGAAACTCAGTTGAAGAAACATGGGAAGGCATAAAAAACGGAAAGAGCGGTATCGGACAGATAACTCTTTTTGATACGACAGATTTTTCTGTAAAAATAGCCGGAGAAGTGAAAAACTTCGATGCTTCCCAGTGGATAGACAGAAAAGAAGCCCGGAAAATGGCGCGTTTTTGCCAGTTCGGGGCTGTTGCTGCGTCAGAAGCTTTGAAAGATGCGGGACTTACTAAAGAAAATATCGATGCGGAAAAAACTTCAATCGTAATCGGAAACGGAATAGGCGGATTTGAGGTTACAGAAATTTCGATGAAAAAATATTTTGAGGCTGGTCCGGCGCGTATTCCGCCGCTCACAGTTCCAATGATGATTGGTAACGAAGGCGCGGGAAATATCAGTATGCTGCTTGGCATTAAAGGAACATCATGGACACTGCAAACTGCGTGTGCTTCTTCTACGGATGCGCTTGGGCTTGCTCTCGACCAGATACTAAGCGGCCGTGTGGAAACTTGTATTGCAGGCGGGGCAGAAGCTTCCATTACCGGCTTTGGCATCGGCAGCTTTAGTGTTTTGAAAACGCTGGCAAGCTCTTACAACGACTGCCCGGAAAAGTCGAGCCGTCCGTTCGACACAAAAAGAGAAGGCTTTGTTATGGGCGAAGGCTCTGCGATGCTCGTTTTGGAAGAGTACGAACATGCCAAAGCCCGTGGCGCAAAGATATACTGTGAGTTTGTCGGCTACGGCGGCTCCTCGGACGCGTACCACATAACGAGCCCTGACCCCAGCGGCGACGGTGGCGCACATGCCATAACACTCGCGCTTAAAGATGCGGGGCTTAAGCCAGAAGACATTCAGTATTACAATGCGCACGGAACCTCGACACCTGTGAACGACCCGGCTGAAACAGCAATGCTTAAAAAGGCGCTGGGGTCTCATGCGTATAAAATCAAAGTTTCGTCAACAAAAAGCATGACGGGTCACTGCCTCGGAGCCGCCGGCGCACTTGAAGCCTTAATCTCCATAAAAGCGATGCAGGACGGCATTTATCCGCCTACAATCAACCTTGATGAGCCAGATGTTGAGCATGGCTGCGATTTGGATTACGTGCCGAACAAAGCGGTTAAGGCAGAGAATGGCATTTCGTGTGTTGCGTCGGGGTCGCTCGGCTTTGGCGGGCACAACGGTGTCGTCATTTTTAAGAAACTGTAGGCGACAATCGGAGGAAAAAATGAGCGTTACGAAAGATATAGAATCATTACTGCCACACAGAAAACCGTTTCTTTTTGTCGATGAAATCATCGCGGCAGACGGAAACGGCTCCATAAGCGAGCACACGTTTACAGAGGATGAGTTCTTTTTTAAGGGACACTTTCCCGAATACCCGGTTGTGCCCGGTGTCATCCTTATAGAAACGATGGCGCAGGCAGGCGGTGCGGCGTTGAGCTATCAAAAAGTGTTCGATGAGGGAAGCCTGTTTTTTCTTGGAACAGTCGATAAAGTAAAGTTCCGCCATCAGGTAAGACCGGGCGATAAAGTCCGCCTTGAAATCAGGAATTTGCGGGTTTCTAAAAAGATGATAAAACAGGCGGGGATTGCGTTCGTCGGGGATGAAATCGCGGCGGAAGCAGAGTGGATGTGCCTTGTCGGTTCCGCACAATAAATAAGGAGAATAGATATGTCAATTAAACCAATGGTCAGAAGCAATATTTGTCTTAATTCGCACCCACAGGGATGCAGGCAGGCTGTTCTTAATCAGATTGTATACACAAAAGAACAAAAAGCAAAGGCTGCAAAAATCAGCGGAAAACATCGCCCCATAAAGAATGTGCTTGTGCTCGGCTGCTCGACAGGATACGGACTTGCGAGCCGCATAGCAGCTGCATTTGCATACGATGCCGCAACAATCGGAGTTTCGTTCGAAAAAGCCGGAACAGAAACGAAATTCGGTACTCCGGGCTGGTACAACAACATGGCTTTTGACGCAGAAGCCCAAAAAACCGGACTTTTCAGCTACACAATAAACGGAGACGCATACTCCGATGAGATAAAAGCCGAAGTCATTGCGAGCGCACAACAGCACAACATCAAGTTTGACCTTGTGATTTACAGTCTTGCAAGCCCTGTACGCACTGACCCAGTTACAAAGGTGATGTACAAGTCGGTTATAAAGCCGATTGGAGCAGATTTCAGCGGAAAAACGTTCGACACGATGACTGGCGAAATGAAAGAGATAACAGCTCCTGCGGCAACTCAGGACGAAATTGAGCAGACAATAAAAGTTATGGGCGGA
>JAIKVO010000279.1 GCA_024685655.1 Treponemataceae bacterium | reverse complement strand
GGAAACCATACTACTTGCTTTTCGTTTCTTTCCTTCCCTCTTCTTTCAAACATCTCTGCCCTCCGGCTTTCGTCCGCCGTCAGGCTGCTTTATCGCAAGCAAGAAGGATTATATATCCTTTCTGCTTTTTTTGTCAATACCCTTTCCTTCTTTTTTTTAACTTTTTTCAAGTTTCTTAAGAAGGAAGCTTTCTTTCCGCCGCGCTCTTTTGGGGCGCAACGGAAATCACTCTATCACACAGCATAAAAACTGTCAATACCTTTTCGCCGTTTTTTTTCATTTTTTGCTGAAAACCAGCGGCTTTGTTGCGGTGCTTTTCAGCGGCAACGGATAAGGAATATACAGCAACATTTTCATTTTGTCAAGCAAAAATTTAAAAAAACTGAAAAAAAATTTTAAAATTAAAGAAAAGCACGCGCCAGGGTAAAGGGGGGGGGTGTACTTTCAAGTACATCCTTGCACTCGAAAGTACTGAGTTTGTCGCATTTCGAGCCAAACTCAGTGTTTTTGCACTCGTCCATGAGCGCAGACACTAATTAAACTCCGAAAGGTGATGTTAAATGTACCATTGCGTTTAACAAGTTTGCTACGCAAACTTGTTAAGCAACCGCAGGTTGCGACGAACACCGGGAACTAGTCAGGCGGAGAAGCCGCCGTCCGGCCCGCGCCAAATCATTAATTCTAATGTCTAAATATTAACGATAGCTTGTCTTAAGCGCCAGCACAACATGCGAAACCACACCTTCTGTAAGAAGAGGGAACGCCTCGCCATAAAGACGTACGTAATCCCCTCTACGCGACATAACGCGGAGCTCAACGCTGCCGGAAAGCTCCCCAAGCATAATTTTTTCAAGCATATCCATGAAAACAGGAACATCATCGGGGTGGACAGAAAGCCTATTGCCTTCAAAAAGCTCATGTATAGTGCCCGGAACACCGGATGCAAAAAGCTCCTCGTTCCGGCTGTCAAAAGCAATGGAACCCGTATCTATATTGAAACCAAACAGAATATCCCGCTCGCGGCGCAACACTTCATAAAGCATATCGCACGACACGCCGATTCCGTTGAATTCCGCAAGCGAAGACTGAATATCCTCTATATC
Source organism: Treponemataceae bacterium (assembly GCA_024685655.1). Lineage (GTDB taxonomy): Bacteria > Spirochaetota > Spirochaetia > Treponematales > Treponemataceae > Treponema_I. Next base: position 18,198 of record JAIKVO010000279.1, on the reverse strand, counting down.
TCTCACGACACAACTTTCCGTACCACAAGGCTTCTCGTCATCTGTCTCTCTAATAACTACAAGCGATTTATGCTGTTCTACAGACTGCATATCGATTCGTATTTGTGAAAACACATACCGCTTGTATTCTTCTTGTTCAGAAAGGCGCATACGGGCTTCACAGGAACTATGCACATTATGACCTGCTACGATAAGGTGCATATCAGTTTTCAACTGCTCCAAAAGGCCTGATTGATCATCTGGATGAATGAAATTTTCAACAAATGCGCATGTATCCTTGTAAAAATCAGCACAAGCATGCAAATTCAAGAAAGGACTTTTGTTAGGATAAACAAGTTTGTATACCCGAGAATCATAATCAACTTCGAACACATAACCGTCTATAATTTGAAGAGAAGTTACATATTTATAATAGTCCGAGCGGAAAGCCTCGTCCAAAACATCGTCGTTAGAGGAAGCTGATTTTTCAAAATCAAACGATTTCGGAACCCTGCCATCACGGAACATACCTGAAAGTTCCTCAAATTTCGGCGCAACTGCACGGAGCGCACGTTTCATTTGTTCGGAAAAAGCTCCGCATTCGCCGTTCAGAATCATAACAACTGCTTTCTGGTGCGGAATAACAGGCTTATAAACACGATGAGTCGTAAGCGCATCATAGACATCGGCTATAGAAACAGCCTGAGCACAAAGAGGTATCGCATCGCCTGACAATCCTTCCGGGTATCCCTTTCCATCCCATCGCTCGTGGTGATACATAGCTATCTGCCAAGCATACTCCAGATAATTCTTTTGCCGGATGAAACTAAGCTTGCGAATTATGTTCGCGCCTTCCACCGAATGCGACTTCATCACCTCGAACTCTTCCGCCGTAAGACGAGATGGTTTGTTGAGGATAGAATCCGGAATAACGATTTTTCCGATATCATGCAGGGTTGAAGCGCGCGAAATACAATCTATCATGTTTTCGTCAAGGTTCACATCGTCACAGTTTTCAGCCAGATAACGCAATATAATGTCCGTGAACGAGCGGATTCTTTTAATGTGCTGGCCTGATTCAAGATTTCTTTGCTCTATAATAGAACAAAGTGTGTCAACAATCATGCTGTTCGACTGCTCAATCTCTGAGGAAAGGCTTTTTGTCATTGCCTCAAGGTTATGACGATAATTGTTTGCGCTGATGACATTCTCGACACGACGCTTGACAATATTAGGTTCAATAGGCGTAGCTATCATATCGGATGCGCCTTGGTCCAAAATGTTAGACTCAATGGAACTGTCGCTGTCTGCCGAAACTACGATGACCGGTATAAGGCTGAGCATATTTCTCTTTTTGATTTCAGCAAGAAACTCATAGCCGTCCATCTCCGGCATCACAAGGTCGAGAAGAATTACAGCAATTGATTCACCATACTTGCACACAAAATCAAGCCCGATTTTGCCATTCTCCGCTTCCAGAATATCGAATTCTTTGTTGAAAATATTCTTTAGAATAGCTCTTGCGATAAGGTTGTCATCTACAATAAGGACATATCTACCGTTCATCCGCACTCCCATCATCAGGGTATATCAACAGATGGTACGATGCAAGGAAAAAATAATTTAAAAAATGAAGAATCAAAGAAAAGATTTTAAGGGTGAAATTGCTAGCGAGTACGATTTATCAGAGATATGGAAGGTGGAAGTCTCCCCTCCTCGTTCCAGCTCCTCAATCGCCTTGGGCGCGGACTGCGGAGGCTTGTCCACCGCTAGAAACTTCGCGCATACGCGTTCGTTGCGAATACCCCAAGCCCGCAAAAAAATTGCACTTTTGCGAAGCAAAACGTCGATAAGCAATCATCAGATTTCGTCCAACGAGAGGCTGTTATTTCGCCTCAAAAGCCTCGCGCACAGCAATAGCTAGCTGATCCGCACATGAAGTGTTTTTCATGCCGCATAAGTTTCCTTTAAGCTTTTCTTCTATTTGAGTGACAGTCATTCCATCGACAAGCTTGGAAATCGCTTTCAAGTTGCCGTTACAGCCGCCGGTAAAAGAAACATTACGGATAACATCATTATCAATATCGAATGAAATTGCAGTTGAGCAAGTGCCTTTTGTTCTGTATGTGTACTTCATTCTTCTATATATAACATAAATGACGATTTTTTGGGAATAGGCTGTCTCATTCGGAAATACTTTGAGTTGCGATTTTCTTGTCCACAGGACAGAACCTGTGCTATAATGAAGATATGTCTACACCACACAATGCCGCATCCGCCGGCGACATAGCGGAAACAGTCCTTTTGCCGGGAGATCCTTTGAGGGCCGAATATATTGCAAAAAAACATCTCAAAGACGTAAAGAAAATAACAGACACCAGGAATATGCTCGGATTTACGGGCTTTTATACGGGCGAAGACGGAAAAAGCGCGAGAATTACAGTCATGGGCTCTGGAATGGGTGGCCCGTCATGCGGAATTTACAGTTACGAACTTTTTAAAATATACGACGTCAAACAAATAATCCGGATAGGAACCGCCGGCGGACTTCAAGGTTTTCTTAAGCCGGGCGACCTTGTTATTGCAACGACAGCATCAACAGATTCTAACTGGGCACGTCAATATAATTTACCGGGAACGTTTTCACCAGCGGCAGATTACGGACTGATGGCAAAGGCGGTAGACACCGCTGACGCACATGGTTACAGACATTTCGAAGGCGGGGTTTTCTCTTCTGATTACTTTTCTGATTACAATGCACTGAATGAAATAACAGGCAAAAGCTCATGGGAACCGTGGGCACGAATGGGTTGCCTTGTTCAGGATATGGAAACTTACGCGCTTTACTGCAACGCCGCATGGCTCGGAAAAAAGGCTCTATCGATACTGACACACACGGACTCATGCGTAAAAGTTGAGGAGCATCTGCCTTACGAGAACAGGATTCCCGCACTTGAAGCGATGTTCATCACAGCTCTTGAGGCAGCGGTCAAGCAACAATAACGCACTGGGAAATGCTGGCAACATTGCAGGAAACCGTTTTTGGAGTGGTAGCAAAGCCCACAAAGATGATGCGCAAGAATTCTTGCTAAAAAAAAACGTTATTACGACACGCTGAGCTTATACTCAAAAGAATCTACAAGCGCAATCCAAGAAGCCTCTATCAAATCGGTGGAGACCCCGACCGTCGTCCATACGTTGCGTCCGTCCGTAGACTCAACAAGAACACGGACTTTCGCAGCCGTAGCGTCTTTAGAATCAAGAACACGCACCTTGAAATCGGTCAGTCGCATCGTCCGCACAGCCGGATAGAACTTTTCCAAGGCGGAACGGAGCGCAACGTCGAGCGCATGGACAGGACCAAGTCCTTCCCCTGCTGTTATCGTTGTTTCCCCATTGACGCTTATTTTTATCTGCGCAAAAGCAGTCGCTGGATTGCCATCGACATGCTGCTCGCCTATCACTTTATAATATTGTAAAGAAAAAAACGGCTTGTATTTTCCAAGAATCTTCCGCGCCAACAAGTTGAAACTGCCCTCCGCGCCTTCAAACTGGTATCCGTCTTTTTCAAGAGCCTTTATGCGGCTGACGATTTTTGCGGCAACGGGACTGTCTTTCGTTATTTCCGGGAAAGCGCTGTGAAGTTTCTCAATTATGGCCGAGCGACCTGTCACCTCGCTTATAAGAATTACACGGTTATTACCCACAGCTGACGGATTTACATGCTCATACGCGGACGAATCCTTAAGAACAGCATCCGTATGCATTCCAGCTTTGTGCGCGAACGCATTCAACCCGATATACGGCATCCCCTGATCAAGGCTGATGTTAGTTATCTCCGCTATTTTACGACATGCAGGCGTAAGTTCTGCTATCTGTCCGTCCGGCAAGCATTTGTAACCAAGCTTAAGCTCCAAATTCGCTATGATTGTCGAAAGGTTCGCATTACCGGAACGCTCTCCAAAACCGAGCATCGTTCCCTGAACATGTGATGCCCCTGCATGTATCGCCATAAGCGAGTTTGCAACAGCAAGTCCTGCGTCGTTGTGTGTGTGAATCCCGATTTCTGTCTTTCTTACAAGCCGCCGTACAACCGTAAAAACTGGCTCGTAAACATCGAGCGGCATTGCACCACCTTTCGTATCACAGAGCGTAACTATAGAAGCTCCGCCTTCAACCGCGGCTTCCAACGTCTTCAATGCATATTCGCCGTTCTGCTTCCATCCGTCAAAAAAATGCTCCGCGTCAAAAATTACGGTACGGCCGTGTTCTTTAATAAACGAGACAGACTCACGTATCATATCAAGATTTTCTTCCGGTGAAACATGGAGAATCGTTTTCACTTGAGAAAGCCATGATTTTCCGAATATCGTGACAACCGGGGTCTCTGCACTAAGCAAAGCAGAAAGCGCATCGTCACTATCGCACGAAATGTTTTTCCGGCGGGTAGAACCGAATGCTACAAGTTTTGCGTTATTAAGTGAAAATGATTTTGCTTTTTGGAAGAACTCTGCATCTTTTGGGTTTGAAGCAGGGTTTCCAGCCTCGATGTAGGCAACTCCGAGATTGTCAAGAGCTTTTACAATGGAAAGTTTGTCCTGAAGAGAGAAGCTTATTCCCTCGCCTTGAGCGCCATCACGCAAGGAAGAATCAAGTATCGATACAAAATTTCCATTGCTCACGAGCTTCTCCACACCTTGCTTTTCAGACCATATATAGGTGGTATTGGATTTGAACCAATGACTTCTACCGTGTGAAGGTAGCACTCTACCACTGAGTTAACCACCCGAATCACTTAAAGTTTACTCAAAAACATCAGAGATGTCCAGAGATTTTAGCACCTGACACCAATAATTTTCAGATTATCAGAAGAGTTATCTAAAACTGGTCAAAACGGAATCGGTTCACCCCGACGCGAGAATCGTGATACACTCCTGGTACGAATCATATCGTTCAGTTGCATTTTCTATTTGCCGATATTACAAATGTTGGTGTAGAATATTAAAAGAGTCCGTATTTTGTCAGCAGGCTCTAGATTTGTGCCATTTGTAATTTGAAAGTTGAAAAAGGGAGACAACTTTTATGGAAAATATCGATTTTAATGATTTTGTGACACCGGAACCAGAAGAAGGCTCAGCCGGTCAGATTTCAGGCAATTTCTCATTCAAGCAGGTCGGTTCGATTACTAAATACGTAGAGCCGGTCAGCGGAGAAAACACGATAGATATGATAGTAGAGATGTTTCAGGATCAGCCTGATCTTATGGCTATTCCTGTTGAATACAGTACAGGCGGAATAGGTATTATAGACCGCAAGACTGCGGCAGCAGCGACAAATACAGCTTGGAAACGTCTTACCGCGAAAAACATAAGCGATTATGTTTCTCCTGTATCCATTTTTTTGAACGCACGCGACTTTATCGAGAAAGCTTTGACAAAGGTTTCAGAAATAAACAGAAAGGACGGTGTCCTTTATTTTCCAGTCTACTACAACAACAGGACGTTTTTTGGAATAGTCTCTTTGGACGACTTCCTTGAGCGTATCGCGCTTATTCGCGAACAGGATATGGAGAAAGCCTTCGTTATTCAGCAGGAGCTACTCCCAGACCCGACAAAAATTCCTGATCTGCCTTTCCGTGCAACTTGCTGGAACAGAATGGCAAACACGCTCGGCGGCGATTTCTACCAAATTTATCCGATAGCAGGCAACGAATCGGGAGGAAACTCAAAGTATCTTATAAGCTGCTTCGACGTTTCGGGAAAAAACGTTGCGGCTTCGCTTCTTACAATAGCCGTCGGCTCGTTCTTCAATACGATGAAGTTCATGAAAGACAAGCCTACGCATCCCGGCATGATAATATCACTTCTTGACGAGTATCTGCAGACGACAGTTCCCGTGGGCAGTTTTATCACGGCGGCGATTTGTTATGTGGATACCGCCCGAAACCAGCTATATCTGTACAACTGCGGACACACCACAGTTTACCTGCTTTTCGCGGAGGAAGGCGAAGAAGGACGCAGGGTGAAGATTGCTTCGGTTAAGCCGGGCTTGCCGCCTCTTGGAATGGGGTCTGTGAAAGAGGCCCTTTCGAATGTATCTGATGATTCAAAACCATTCGTTGCCATCCCAATAAAGAAAGACATGCATCTGGCGCTTTACACCGACGGTTTCACCGACATGCAGACCGAGGACGGTATCCGCTATGACGATGACCGCGCAAAAGAATTCTTCATCAACCTTTACAGCAAAAAGGATGAAGAAGTCGGTGAAACAGTACAAAAAACGGTAGACGGCTGGATTGGTAACGCGATGCTGCCGGACGACGTTACGGTGCTCGACATAAGATTCTAATCAGTTTTTTTAAGTTTTCCCCGATCCGACTGCCTGTTGCGTTTAATAGCAGGCAGTACGCAAAGCATATAAGCTCAGGCTGTTGCATATAATCGCAATTTATATTAATCTATAGATATATAAGTTGATTTTATAGCGCACAGTCAGCTTATACTGCACAGCACATGCACGGGGGACAAATTGATCAATCAACGGCTATACTCACTACTCGCGGTCGCAGAAACAAAAAGCATCTCTAAGGCTGCCGAAATGCTCAACCTTACTCAGCCCGCTATTTCCCAGCAAATAAAAACGCTGGAAAACGAGTTCAACTGCAAGATTTTTCAGTACAGCGAAGGTATCATGAAAATCACAGAGCAGGGAGAAGCCGTAGTCTCCAGCGCGAAACGTATTCAAGCGCTATACAACAGATGTCACCAGACGCTCAAAGACATGGAGACAAAAAACCGCCACATCATTCTGGGCATAACGCGCACCGCGGAAATGAGCGGACTCGGTGAGATTCTTGCCGAATACTGCGGCAAAAACCCAGGAACACACATAAAAATCTACACTGGCTCAATAACGAACCTTTACAGTCTTGTCAAAAACTATGAGGCAGACCTCATCATCGTTGAAGGAAGCCTGCCTGATCCGACTCTGCAAACAATCCGGCTCGACACGGACACTCTCGTTCTCGCAATGGGAAGCGAGAATCCTCTAGCCCAAAAACCGACAATAACGCTTGAAGACCTGAAAAAGCAAAAGCTCATTCTACGCCTAAATTCTTCTGGAACGCGCGTCCTTTTTGAGGAAACGCTCAAAGCGCACAACGAGACAATAGACAATTTCAACGTTATGCTTGAAGTAAACTCAATTGGAACGATTATGGACTTAGTGCGGCACAACTTTGGAGTTTCAATTATGGGACGGTCGCTCTGCCTGAATGACGTGAAAGAAAAGCACATGGTCATCCGCACGATTGAAAACTTCGAGATGTCGCGCGAAATAAACCTTGTTTACAACCCGGACTTCCCGCATCAGGATATGCTCACGAGCATGAAAGAACTGTACCTGGAGCTTAAGCGCAAGCAGGAGAACGAGTAGGACTACACCATCATCTCATAAATCTTTGTGCAGTCTTCTTCGTTGAGTGTCACAAAACCAGATATAGAGCCTTGCCTTCCGTCACCGCGGCACAGAACATTCACGAGCTTCGGAATATCTTCTTCTTTCGCGCCAAGCTCAGCAAAGTTTTTCGGCATTCCAATCGAAATAAGGAAATTTCGCAAAGCTTCTATTCCTTCAAGAGCCGTAACCTCCGGGTGGTCAAAATCCATCTGGCAGCCCCAGACGCGCACAGCGACCTTGGCGAAACGCATTACATCGTGATTCATGACATACTTAAACACAGCTGGCATTGTAACCGCAAGCCCTGCTCCGTGCGCGCAGTCGTAAAGCGCGGAAAGCTCGTGCTCTATGTTGTGGCTGTTCCAGTCCTGGCTTCTGCCTACACCGCAAGAGTTGTTGTGCGCCATCATACCAGCCCACATAATGTTCGCCCTTGCTTCGTAGTTGTTCGGATCGGCAATTACGCGCGGACCTTCGTGCTTCATCGTAAGGAGCAGGGCTTCTATAAGCCTGTCCGTAACTTCAACTTCTTTGGAGTTCGTAAGGTATCTTTCGTAAAGGTGCGCCATTATGTCAGTTATTCCGGCGGCTGTTTGATGAGGTGGAAGCGTCTGCGTCAATGCCGGATTCAAAATACTGAACTTAGGGCGAATTGCATTTCCGCTTGCTCCTCGCTTGAACATGCCGTCTTCTTTAGTTATTACTGAATCCGGACTGCCTTCACTTCCGGCAGCCGCTATCGTAAGAACTGTTCCAATCGGAAGAGCGTTCTCTATCGGCTTGCCGCTGTAAAAATCCCAAAAATCGCCGTCATAAACGACACCGGCTGCTATAGCCTTCGCGGAGTCAATTACACTTCCGCCGCCCACTGCGAGCACAAAGTCTACTTTCTCTTTTTTGCAAAGCTCTATGCCTTCGTAAACAAGACCGCTCCGGGGATTCGGCTTTACGCCGCCAAGGCTCACATACGGAATATTCTCGGCATCAAGCGATTTTTCAACTCTGTCCAAAAGGCCTGAGCTTTTCGCGCTCTTGCCGCCGTAGTGAATAAGAACTTTTGTTCCGCCGAAACGCTTTACGTATGCCCCCGCCTGATTCTCTGTCTCTTTTCCAAAAACAAAAAATGTCGGTGAATAAAAAGTAAAATTCTCCATAATATCAATTTTCTCCTGTAATCTGACTATAATTTTACAATACACTTGTCATCGATATCCGCGACCTTCGCGAAACCAGTGCAACTCATAATAAACCGCAGCTCGTTCTGCACACCCTTCAAAAACGCAGAAACACCTTCCACACCGCCGTTTTCCAGTGACGGAAGCATCGATCTTCCTACGGCTGCGGCATCCGCGCCAAGCGCAAGAGCTTTGTAAACATCTGCTCCGGTCGCTATTCCGCAATCAACGATAATTTTCACTCCCCTGCCCTTAAGGGCAGCCTTTATCTCAGGTAGAACCATCATCGGCGGAACAGCATACGGCAATCTTCCGTGGTGATGGCTCACGATAATAGTCTTCACCCCGATATCGGCGCATTTTACAGCATCATCCGCGCTCAAAACACCTTTCACCACGAACGGCAGTTTCGTCGATTCAACGTAAGACTGGAGCATGTCAAGCGTCTGCACAGCCATTTCCTCACCGATAACGACATCAAGCCCGTTCTCGCCGAAAATGTGGTCTATATCCATACCGATACCGAATGCGCCGGCATCCTCCGCAAAACGCATTTGGTCACGCACTTTGGATTTGTCCGCATAAGGCTTTACGATGCGTACTGTTTTCGCACCGGTCTTTACAATGCGCTCGAACATATCGTTCTCCATCATGCCGACAAAATTCAGTATGTTAAGGTTCTTTGCGGCAACAGAGTATTCTTCAAGTCCAGTAAGTTCGCGTCCGGCAAAGTTCGCCAAATGAGAGAACGCCGGTGTCATTACAGGCATGTCGAACGTCTCTCCAAAGAACGATGTCTTTGTATCCGCAACGACAGAATCAATAAGCCGCTCTTTAATCAGAATGCTGTCCATATATCGGGCTGTAATGATATTCGCGTCGGAGATTCTAGTATAATCCATTCAATTCTCCTTTCAGATAGTTCATGAACTTGATGTACTCTTCGTCTTTATCAAGGTGCTCTAAAATAACCGGCATACCATCACCAAGGTCATTTATTCTTGAAACATAATGACGAAGCGGAAACTCACCGCAACCAGGCCCGCACTCCTCAAGCTGGAACGTATATTCCGATCTTAGGTGAACATCCTTGATGTGGCAGCTCCTTATTTTGCTTCCAAGAAGATCAAAGCATTCATCAACGAACTCGTCCGCATGGAAATATCTGTCAGCAGAATTAATCATATTGATGATATCCATGTGAACAGCAAAACGATCGCGGTCCACTTCTTCCAAAAGATGCACGTAATCTTTCGGGCCGGTCGGAATCATCCACGGCATAGGTTCCATCGTAAAATACGTGTTTTTTACGTCCGCGCGGTCAATAATTTCGCGAATCATCTGCACAATCTCGCGCCGTGCCTCATCCGTGAAATTCGCCTTATAGCCACCATCCCACCGTGGACCAAAAGCCCCAGAAACATTAACCGCACACCGAGCTCCAAGATAATCCGCAAGGCGGAGCTGTTCAACGCAATAGTTGCGCACTCTGGAACGTTCTTCCGGATCCAGAGAAAGTGCGTTTCTCCAGATGCCGACTTCTGCGATCATGAGATCATGCTTTTCGGCAGCTTTTTTATATTCGTCTATCTTTTCCAATCCCTCATCGCTCTGAACAGGAAAAACCACAGCCTTGCAACCTAAAGCAACCTGATTTTTTGCCCATTCCTCCGCTGTTGAATGACGCAGCGGGGAAGATGTTCCTAATCTTACACTCATAAATAAAGAATAAAGCAAGTTTATCTAAAAAAACAGAAGATTTTTATTGAATTTTGACCATTTTTTGCTATCATTAAAACATGCTAAAGGAAAGTTCGAATCAGGAAAAAGAAATCATCAAATACCCTCTTATCAATGGAGTAACGTTTGCTGAAAATAACATCCCGTCTGTTTTTCCGTCACATTGGCACAACGCTGCCGAATTCACAGTCGTTCTAAAAGACGGTTGCCGGTACAAAATCGGAGAAACGATATATACGCCCGAAGCAGGTGACATCCTGCTTGTATGGCCACGCGAGCTTCACGAAATTCTCAGAATGCCGCAGAACGGTGCTGTTTTCATGCAGTTTTCATCACGGCTCATGGAAAACAACACAGACCTGATTGCGGCATCAAGATTCCTGAACGAATGTCACCTTATCTCCACGAAAAAAGAACATGCGCTTACACGTAAGCTAAAAGAGCTGATTTACACAATCCGCGAACTTCATAGCAAAAAACAGTATTTTGTCGAAACGAAATGCAAGCTTGTTATTTATGAGATACTTATCGTTATCGGTGAATACGTAATGCAGGAACATCGCGAGCAGATAGGCGACGAGCGTTTTTCAGACAAGTCATGGGATTATATACGCGCGGCATGCAGCTACATTGCAGAGCACGCCTCCGAGAATATTGCGCAGACAGAAGTTGCAGAACATACAGGACTTAGTCCATACTATTTTTCGAAGCTTTTCCATGAATACACGCAGATGACTTTCCCCGCATATTTATCAAGCATCCGTGTACAGACAGCGATAAACTTGCTTGCAAGCGAACAATTTTCCATTACGGACTGCGCATTCATGGCCGGATTCCAGTCAACGACAGCGTTCAACAAAGTGTTTCACGACCTTACGGGTTGCACGCCAAGGGAGTTCCGTAAGCTGCATCGCCAGAACCGGTAAGGTCACTACAAACGCGGGCTGCGCACAGCTAGCACGACTCACGCATTGAAGAGCAACTCGCGCACTTTTGCCGCACAGCCGAAAGCAAGCACAGCCGAAAATCGACGCAACCCGCATTCACCGAACTGTTAAAGAGCTGCTTCCACCGCGCTCCTAACATCTTTCATGTCGGCTGTAGGCTCAAACCGCGCGACGACATTTCCTTCGCGGTCAACAAGGAACTTCGTAAAATTCCACTTGATATACGCTTTATCCCCGAAAGTCTTGTTGTTGAGGTCTGTGAATTTGTTGAGCGCGGCGGCTTTCAGACCTTTTCCAAAGCCCGCGAACGGCTTTTCTGTCGCAAGATGAACAAAAAGAGGATCAGCCGTTTCGCCGTTCACATCGATTTTCGCGAACTGCGGGAATTCAGTGCCAAACTTAAGCGTGCAGAAATCGTGGATCTCTTCATCACTTCCAGGAGCTTGATTCGCAAACTGATTGCAAGGAAAGTCCAAAATCTCTAATCCTTTATCTTTCAAATCTTTGTACATTGCCTCAAGCGGTTTGTAATGAGGCGTAAATCCGCACCCAGTCGCCGTATTCACAATAAGAAGAAGCTTTCCTTTGTAAGCATCAAGCTTCACATCATTTCCTTTTCTGTCCTTCACTGTGAAATCATAAACCGTCATAATCGATCCTCCGTAACTATAGATTTACCCGAATTGTCGCACACTTTTCAGTCCACAAAACGGGATTTTTCCGTATCAGTCCGCGCAATTACACAACCGCGCTACTATTTGCACCCGGCGTGTTCCCCGCCTAAAATCTCGTACAGAAGCTTGTATAACATCTGCGCCTTTTCTGGTGAAAGCTTCACGCACGAAGCCACTTTCAAGGGGATTTCCTTAGCCTCATCCTGCAACGCCCTACCCTTTTCGGTTAATGTAACGACAACAACTCTGTCATCTTCTGCGCTGCGTTTTTTCTCGACAAAGCCCGCCTGCTGCATTTTTTTCAAAAGCGGAGAAAGAGTTCCGTTATCGAGCATAAGTTTTTCACAAAGCTCACCGACAGTAACTCCGTCTTTTTCCCACAACACAAGGAAAACGATGTATTGAGTGTACGTAAGCCCAAGTGGTTTCAAGTACGGCGTATACAGCGCAGTGATATTCCGGGCAGCCGCATAAAGCGGAAAGCACAGCTGATTTGAAAGTTTCATTGCCTCTCGATAATCGTATTCCATCATACTTCCTTGATGCGCAGGAAGATTTTTTTGTCCGCGCATTCACAGTATTTATATTTGATACTATTATGTTGTATCAAATATATTTTTACTTGTCAACTGTTTTTTTAAAAGGGGGGAAGTCTCCGACGTTCGCGCCTATAGTCGCGAACTTACCGAGTTTGGCACTACACGGGCTCGTGCCAAACTCGCAGAAAGTATCAAAGGGGGAAGTCTCCCCCTCGGCTACAATTCGAGCAAGCCCTCATTTCCGCCTACCCTCTCTCCTGGGGCTACGCCCCAAACCCCACAGCGATATGAAAATAAAAACCTTGGTCTCACTGACATCCGGCCCGATTTCCGTTATAATGTGAATATGAAATTACAATTTGGAATGCCGACATTAATTGAAAACCGCACACTGAAAGACAACATCGCTTTATGCTCAGAACTTGGGCTTAACTTTATAGAGCTGAACATGAATTTCCCGGAATATCAGATTGATAAGCTTGAAAACACTACGTATTTCATTGATGCGGCAAAAAACGCCGGTATTTATTACACTATTCACCTTGATGAAAACCTCAACATTGCCGATTTTAATCCGCTCGTTACAGGCGCTTATTTGGAAACAGTCCGCCGCACGATCGCGGTTGCAAAGCAGTTCATAAACCTGCGCGACACATATGGAAACCGCGCTCAGCCGCTTGTAATCAACATGCACATGCATCACGGCATTTTTATCACGCTGCCTGACCGCAAAGTCCAAATGTATGAACGCGATTTTGAGACTTACATGGCATCTTTCAGCCATTTCCGCGATTCGTGCGAAAAATGGATTTACGATGCGCCGATTATCATATGCGTTGAGAACACGGACGGCTTTAAAAACTACGAGCAAAAGGCGATCGATTTCCTTCTTCAAAGCCCAAAATTCAAGCTTACGTGGGATATCGGACACTCAAAAGCCTTAGGTGAAAAAGACGCGCCGTTTTTAATGAACCACGAGGAGCATCTTGCACACTTCCATATCCACGACGGCTCAGAAAAACCGCCGAAAAACCACCTTGCGCTTGGCGACGGTGAAATCGATATTCTAGAGCGCTTGCGCCTCGCTGAAAAACAGAACAGCCGTTGCGTTCTTGAAACAAAAACAATCGAGGCACTACGTAAATCCGTAAAGTGGCTGAAAGATCATGAAGTAAGACAAAAACAGTAAACTCTCGGAGTTAATATAGAAGGGAACAGTGAAACCAATAGATTTTATTATAGAACACTATGTTACCGGGTCACAGGAGATTCTGGGCGAAAACCTTGTAGGTATTTACCTTCACGGCTCCGCTACAATGGGATGCTTTAACCCGGAAAAAAGTGACCTTGATTTTATTGTAGTTGTGGAAAGCGACCTGAGTGACAACACAAAACACGCTTATGTTGATATGGTGCTCTCACTCAATGAAAACGCTCCTGCAAAAGGCATTGAAATGAGCATCGTGCGCCGCGAAGTCTGCAAACCATTCGTTTACCCAACGCCGTTTTTGCTTCATTTTTCAGAGCATCACATAAAATGGTTTACAGAAAACCCAACAGACTATGTTCAGAAAATGAAAGGAACGGACGTAGACTTAGCGGCGCACTTCACGAATATCCTGGCGCATGGCAAGTGTCTTTACGGGCTGCCTGCAGCGGAAGTTTTCGGCGAAGTTCCACCCCAAAACTACTTGGATTCCATATGGAACGACATTTGTGACGCTCCAGACGACATCGCCGAAAACACAATGTACATTACGCTTAATCTTCCGCGCGTCCTTGCGTTTCAAAAAGAAAATATTCTGCTTTCAAAAAAAGAAGGCGGTGAATGGGCGCTTAAAAACCTGCCAGAAAGCGCGGCCAGGAAGTTCGCGCCAGTTATACAGGCAGCCCTTGCTGAATATACACAAAACACAGTCCCGCACTACAACCTTGCACTCGCAAAAGAATACGCAGAATACATGCTTGCCGAAATCAAACTTTTGGGGTTTTAGGGGCAAAACTGAATTAATTTACAGCCCCTAGGCGGAGGGTATTCGCAACGAGCGCGTAGCGCGAAGTTTCTAGCAGCGGACAAGACCGGAGCTAGCTGTGCGAAGATCGGCGAGCGAGGACTTGGGAGCGCAGAGCGGTCGTCCGCCCTTTTTCCTAAATATTTGACACTTTTACAAAAAGGACTTGACAGCGTGTTTCAGTCGCACTAAAATGACATCGTGTCATTTATAATGACTTAGTGTCATTATTATAACGTACAACCGCCAAAAACACAGCGTTCATCACTTACGAGAATTGCGCACACTGGTGCTACTACACAAAACGTAGACAGCGTGCGTCACTTACGAAAACTGCGAAAAACACGCATTTTTGTGCCGGTCGCGTATAAAAGCAAGCAACACCCAATGGAGTGAACAGAAATGCCCAGAGTTACTGACGAATATTATGAAAAAAAACGACGAGAAATAATCGATGCGGCTTACAGAGTATGCGTCCGAAAACCAATCACATCCGTGGATATGAAAGACATAATCGCGGAAGCTGGTTTTTCTCATGGCGTAATCTACAAATATTACAAAGAATTAGATGAAATTATCCGCGATTTGGTGATAACAATCAACGAACGCAACAAAATTGACGACCGGCTTGATTCCATCTTGAACAACTCGGAGTTAAGCGACTGGAAAAACACCGTCATCGCAGTTTTCAAAATGCTTGCTGACTATATTTCAAAAGCTGGCGTGGATATCCTTAAACTCTCCATTTATAGCGATTTGCTTGCAATGAGTGACCCGGAAAGGGCTTTAAAAATTGAGGAGCGACTCGGAAAGGAAGATCAAAGTCCGCTCGTTTACCTTATAACAGCATTGGCCAAATATCTGAAAAAAGTAATAAAGGCGAACGATTTGAAGCCATCTCGCTCGGTAGACGAGATGATGCAGTTCGTAATTGTAACATATCAAGGCATACAGTCGGGTTTCGTGCTTGCAGAATGTTTCAAAACACCGCAACTGAGCAATAAATACAAGCCGAAAAAAATGTTTTCGTGCTTGGCGGAATCTGTGATTTGCATGATGGAGGGTAAAAATGAATGATTATTTGAGAGAGTCTTTTAGCTATTTCGGATTGTTCAAAAAAATGGCGAAAGTAAAGAAGATTATTGAGCCGGAATATTTTTATTTTGGTCGATATGGAGAGAGCAGCGGCGATTTCCGAGATGGCAGCAAAGGCGGCGAATCTTGCGCAGCGTTTTGCGACGACCGCAATAAAGACATGTATTTTCTCTATTATGAGCCAAACACCGTCACAAGCGACAAAATCATCGTTTGGGTACATGGAGGAGGATGGAATGCCGGCAATCCAAAATTCTTTGATTATGTCGGACAATGCATTACCGGAGCGGGATATCGTTTTGTTTCGATCGGCTACAGATTGTCACCGAAACACAAGTATCCATGTCAGATAAATGATGTTTGCGCCGGTTTCAATGCGACAATTAATTTCTTGCGTAAAAAGAATATAGACACATCAAAAATTATTGTCGTCGGGCCATCTGCAGGGGCGCATCTGACTTCGATACTGTGCTACAGCAAGGACATTCAGCAGTCGAACCATGTTGATATTTCGCCGATTATCGGGTATATCGGTTTTGGCGGACCGTACAGCTTCCGTGATGACAATTCTAAAACGCTCAAGATGCTTTTGAATCAGCTTTTCAAAAAAGGCGACGACAAGAAAACAGGAGAGCCGGTAAGTATGATGACGAACAACCATATCCCGATGCTTTTGATACAAAGCAAACATGACGGCTTAATTAGT
The DNA here is from genome assembly GCA_024685655.1 of Treponemataceae bacterium. Taxonomy (GTDB): domain Bacteria; phylum Spirochaetota; class Spirochaetia; order Treponematales; family Treponemataceae; genus Treponema_I. Next base: position 1,870 of record JAIKVO010000279.1, on the reverse strand, counting down.
TTTAAGTGCGCGGAAGATTTTGCAAAGAAGGCCGCCGATGTAGGGAACTCGTGCGAGATTTACAGCGTGATAGACAAAAAAAACACGCATTCGTGGTATACAGCTGGTTTGTTTCTTGAAACACGCGAGGAAAACAAGGCATTAGACAAGTTTTTCACTTGGATAGAACAGTTATAGCAAGCGCGTGGACACGCTACGAGCTTGTAATGAGCGTGGGCGTTGCGGGGGCGACCGCCCCCTACCCTTATTTTATGTAATTCTTTTCTTTCATTATATTGAAGACTGAATTCTGACTGCAGAAATGGGCAGAACCAGCAAAAATGAACGTGCTTCCACCATCCAGAATGTAGTCATGGATTTTCTCTGACCAATCATTATTTCTATCTTCATATACTGCCTTGTTATAGCGCACAAGAACAGGATCAATTTCTTCGTCAGTTTCATCCAGCTCCTCACCGTCCACAATGAGCGCTATTGTTTCCGGATCATCAGCCACATATGCGGAATAAAGTTCAGAAAGATTCTGGAAAGACTCCTGAATATTCACTATCTCACTGACATTTTGCTCCGCAATGACAAGCTGATCATCCCAATCACCAAATCGGAGTATGTTAATCTGAGTTTCAAGCGCATCCAGGCCATCTATTGACCTGCCGGCGTCCTCTGCCATTGAGGACAGCACGGTATCAAGTCCGCTTAAAGGATCCATTCCCAATGCCATTACAAGGCCGCTGGAACAACTTAAGCCGAGGTACCACGGTTCATGAGAATTGAACACTTCCCGCTGCTGGGGCGAAAACGTATTGTAGAAAAACAGTCTTGAATCGGGTGAAAGCTCGTCTATGACATTATGTCCGACAGCGAGTTTTTGCGATTCCTCCAGCATTTCAGGAAGGACTTCCACATTCAAGCGGACTTGGTCCGAAGAAGATATTTCTGCAACAAGCCTGTCCGCACTATTCCAAGCGTCAAGGATTTCGTCGCTGAGCGGATAAATTGAATTATCAGCAAAATGGAAAGTTCCAAGTACATAAACAACAGATGGATTTCCGTTTTTGTCAGTTCCATCGATGCGCCACAACATGCGGCTGTTCGTTTTTGTGAGTGTCGCTGGTACGACTTCAGTCTCACTGGGCTGTACTGGTTCGACAAGCTCCGGCGTTATCTGCTCAGTCGTGCCTGGTTCAACAGGAGTTACTGTTTCTGGCTTTGACGCACAAGAAGTGAAAAACATAGCGACGCACAAAAGAAGTGCGAGCAAAGCGAAAAGACTTTTTTTCATGATTTCCTCCTAAAAACTGATATAAAAATTGCCCAGCGGGTCACAGCGACAGGCGCTCTAGAACTCTGCCAACGTGCGCTCGGTGCGCTCCAGAGCCTTGTCCACGCCAAGCGCGAGGATAGACCCCATAAGCGGCGGCGAAACACGGCTTCCAGTAACAGCCATGCGGATAGGCATCATAAAGTCGCCAAGCTTAATGCCAAGTTCCTCCGCCATCTTGCGCGCAAGCTCTTCCTGCTGCTCATGCTCAGGGATGCCAGGCAGCGCTTTTATGAACTCCTTGGATTTCTCCAAGACTTCTTTCGTTTTTGCGGCATCAAGTTTCTTCGGGATAATGTCCGCGACAGGCGGAACAGCAACGTTCTTAAACAAAAAGCCCACCATCTCCGCCGCGTCCGTAAGGAAGTGAAGCCTTTCTTTGATAAGCGGCATAAGTGCCATAAGTTTTTCGCGAATCTCCGCATCGCTGAGCTGTGCGGCACCTGCTGCGACAGCTTCCGGTGCGATGCAAAGCTTTCCGTCCTTGTCAAAAGCGATACCGGAATAAGATGGGCCGACATGCGGTGCCGGGAATTCCTCGCTCGCGTT
>JAIKVO010000273.1 GCA_024685655.1 Treponemataceae bacterium | reverse complement strand
ATCGTGCAGCCGAGACATGCACCGACACCGCAAGCCATGTGCGCTTCCATGCTCAGGTAGCACTTTACGCCGGATTCGCCGCAAACTTTCTGTACATACGCGAGCATCGGCTCCGGGCCGCATGCGTATACGGTTTTGTAGCCTCGGCTTTTTATTGTTTCAGAGGAGAAAACGTCCGGCAACATACCTTTTGTGCCCACGGAGCCGTCGTTTGTTGTTATTTCAAGTGATTTCGGGTTAAGCCCTTCTAGGCCATAAGTTCCGCTCCTAAAACAAGCGTAAAAGTCATAAGTTTTTTCAGTTAATGTTGCGGCGAATCCGGCGACCGGCGCGACGCCAATTCCGCCGCCAATAATCGCGGAAAAACCGTCAGGTTCGGGGAATGTGTTTCCCAAGACACCGATGACAGAAACGGAATCGCCGGGGCGTAAAGCGCAAAGTTCTTTTGTACCCTGGCCTTTTTCCATAATAAGAAAGTGGATTTTAGGGGATGCAGCAGGGGCTGCTGGTTGTCCCGCGCAAAAGTCTGTTTTAGCGACCGCACCGGAAACTGAGGTGGTGCTAGAATCCGCAGATGCACCGGAAACTGCCTCTGTCGCGCTAGAATCTGTAGACGAGCTGGAAGTTGTCCCGGTCGTGCATGAATTGGCTACTGTCGCACCGGAAGCATTGGTTGCCGCCACGCCTGAATTCGCCAAACCGGATTCAACTTTATAAACGCTTATTGGGCGCGAAAGTAGCACTTCTGACGGAACAGCTTTGAGCATATAGAACTGCCCCGGTTTCGCAAGACACCCCGCGTCGCTTGTCACTCCCGCGAGTTTCGTGGAATTTGCCAAACTCGCTTCTTGTGCGCCGCGCACATCGCAGCCAAGCGAAGAGACATCAGAAACTTCCACAACAAGATGAAAAATCCCTTTTGATACGCTCTCCAAGCTTGAAACTTTTCCGACAAAAGCGGTAGGTGCATTATTCATTTATTAAATCCTCCGAAAATCGCCTATAAACTAAAAAATCGCGCCAAAAGACGTACACATAAAATCGCGCGTAAAAGCAGAACCGCGGAACCGCGCTGAAACGGCGTAATTGCTGAAACTCTGTCGAAACTCAGTTAATCACAGCGAATCAAACGCGTCCTTCAAATCTATCATCGATTTTTCAGCCGCTTCGGCAGCAGCGCCAACAATATCATCCATTGTAAGAAGTCCGGCATCTCGTTTTTCTGCAAGCTTTTCTGATTTTTTCCATGCGCAAAGAATTCCGCGCGAAGAGTTTACTGTTCCACCGGCATTGTCGAGCAATGTTGCCGCCACGCGAGCCGCTCCACCCTGTGCTCCGTAGCCTGGAATCAGGAAAAAAACATCCGGGTATTTGTCACGTAAATATCTGGCATCTGCTTCTTGAGTTGCGCCAACAACTGCACCAATCGGACCGCAAGTCTGTTCTGGATATTCGGTTTTAAATTCTGCGCCGATTCTAGCAATTTCGTTTCCGACTTTTTCAAGTAGAATTGAACCATCGGCAAGTTTTTGGTGTTCAATATCTTTCATGCCGGGGTTTGACGTACACAAAAGCACGAACGCGCCTTTTCCGCCTTTTTCGGGCTTGCACCATTCTTTGAACGGTTCAAGCGTATCAAATCCCATATATGGATTAATAGTTATTATATCTGTTTCAAAATCACCAGAAAAATGAGCACGCGCATACGCTTTTGCAGTGTCCGCAATATCGCCGCGTTTTATATCAGAAATTACAGGAATTCCGGCTGCCCGCACGGTTTTCAAAGTTTTTGCGTAAGCATCAAGCCCGGAAAGCCCCATCGCCTCGTAATACGCAATTTGAACCTTAAAACAGCCTGCGTATTTTCCCGCCGCTTCGACAATCCCCTTGTTGTAGGCAAGAACAGCTTCTGTCGGAGAAGCGAATTTCTGTGCCACTGACGGCGGAATATATGATACATCCGTATCAAGACCAATACAAAGAGGGCTTTTTTCCCTGCACACCGACTGTAGCCGGCTCATCTGATGTTCTGTGTTCATGGGCAGAGTATAGCATAAAACGGCGTTTTTAGACCACAGG
>JAIKVO010000196.1 GCA_024685655.1 Treponemataceae bacterium | reverse complement strand
GCCTTTACGGAGTAGTTCGCCGTATACGGATACTTTGTTATGACGCAGGCGACTTCGTGCATCCGCTCGCGAAGAATGCGCTCGTTGTAGACGTAGAGCGGTGTGCCGTATGTTTGGGCAACCGTTTCCGGCGCGTTTCCTTCAAAAAAGTTCGATTGTGTGATGTATGATTCCATGTTTGTTCCTTTGGTTAAAACTGACAGAGGGGGTAGCGGAAGACACCGCAGACCGCCACTATGGCGGTCGAGGAGGCTGGAGCGAGGGGGAGACTTCCCCCGTCGTCTCCTTTATCTTACAACAGATGCGCCCTTATCTCTTCGCCGCTCAATGGACTGAGGTATGCCGGCGGCACATCAAATACCGTCTTACATCCCTTCATCCCTTCGTTGTTCATGCGGAACACAGCGCGAGCGTACGCAACCAGGACGCACGATGTGAACGCCGGGTTCGAGTCAAGCTTAAGGCTGTACTCAATGACGTTGTTGTACTCCTTGTTCCATCCCGTTTTGCCGGAGCGGAAAACAAATCCACCGTGAGGAATCTCTGAATGATTCTTTTTCAGTTCTTCCTCGCTGATAAAATGAACGGTCGTATCGTAATCCGCAAAATAATTCGGCATTTCTTTTATTTCTTTTTCTATTCTAGCTTTATCTGCGTCTGTCGCTCCGTCTTCAGCCACAACGAAACATTCGCGTGTGTGCTTCTGGCGTGTCGTAAGCTCTGGATTTTTGCCCGCGCGTACTGCGTCGAGTGCTTCCTGTACCGGGATAGTGTACTGCTTGCCGTCCTTTACGCCCTTGATGCGGCGGATAGCATCGCTGTGACCCTGACTAACACCTTTTCCCCAGAACGTGTAGTCGTTTCCTTCCGGCAGGATGCAGTTCGCATAAAGTCTGTTCAGGCTGAACATTCCGGGATCCCAACCGCAGCTGATAAGAGCAGTGTTTCCAGCCGCTTTTGCCGCCGCGTCAACGTTCGCAAAATGCTCCGGGATACGTGCGTGCGTGTCAAAGCTGTCTATTACGTTAAAATATTTTGCGTATTCTGGAGTCTGTTTTGGAAGGTCTGTCGCACTTCCACCGCAGATAATAAGTACATCGACTTCGCTTTTGTGTTTTTCAATATCGTTTACACTGTAAACGGGAACTCCGCTCGTAAGAATCTTAACGGATGCCGGGTCGCGCCGCGTAAAAACTGCCGCAAGCGTGCAGTCCGGGTTCTGTTTGATGGCGCACTCAACGCCACGTCCAAGATTTCCGTAACCTAAAATACCGATTTTCATATTTCCTCCATGTGGGGTGCCGTCACGCTACGCGTTCCGGCCGCTATGTCCGCCCCTCGCTAACGCTCGTTCTCCTCACCGGCAGGACAAGCCGCCGGTTCCGGTGAACTGCGGGGCTACCAGCGCTACCCCTATTTTTTCAAAAGCGTGATTTTGTTTTTCAACGCTTCTTTCATTACCGAAACTAAGTTTTTCTGCCCCGAATAAAGGCAGGTGTCGCTTTCTGAGCCTGTCAGCTCGCCGGTGAGCACGTACGCGGAATCTGTTATAAGGCGGATCTGGCCCGGTTCGGCATTCGTGATGTAGACCGCCGAATCTTCCGATTTTACCGCGTTCAAAAGCGATTCTATCAGCTTTTGTGAAAGTCCGTCCGTAAGAACAACGACTTTTTTCCCGGCGGTCAGTTGTGCAACAAGTTCGTCGCTAAACTGCGCAATAATGTCTGAAGGCGCCATCACATAAAGCCGGTGCTGTGTTTCATCGAGCATCTGCAGTATTTTGTTCCGTATGTTCAAAGCTCCCTGTACTGTGATGTAGCCGTCGGAAGTGTCCTGCCGAACCGGGGCATGAGTTTTAAGAAACTCACCTTTTTCCGCAAGACTTGCTAGTGTGTTGTTCACGAACTGCGGAACTGTAACAGGCGTGTATTTTGCTGTTTCACCCTTTATAAGGTATGCTGCGCCTTTGTCTGCAAGCCCTGCGAGCGACGCATAGGCATTTGAGCGTGAAATTCCTGTTTCTTTTGCAACTTCGTAGCCCGTCATTTCACCATGCTTCAGAAGCGTTTCGTATATGACTGCTTCCTGTCGGGTGAGCCCGTATGAGATGAGACAATCTGTAACCGTTGAATTCTCTAAAAAGCAAGCCATTCTTAAGTATTTCCGGACTCACGTTATTCGTAATGCTACAAAGTTGTTTGCATTATTATCGCATAATTTAAGAAGTAGTACTAAAAAGTACTACTAGATACTGCAGATAATACCAGACCAGTTACCCTTTGTCAACTGTGTTTAAAAAACTGTCAAATGCTGTATAACTAGATGGTTGCTTGCGTGAATTGATAAGACCCAGTACGTTGCTGGAATTCCGCAGCGTAGTTCCAAGCAAGCTTCGCTGCGGATAAAATCAGGATTATTTAATTGGCAGATACCACGAGAAACCGGCTTTAAGCTTGAAAATGTTGAAGAGAGTCATAAAAACAGAACCGACTGCCGCTTTTCCCTGATCATCATCCTCAACAATTCCGGGTGTCGGGGAGCATTCTAAACCTATATCCATATTTCCTATACCGGGACCTATCTGCCAGTTGCCGAACGTGCCTCCAAGTCCGACAAAAAACGTCATATCTCCGGCATCTTTCATGGTAGGGTAGAACATAAGCCCGCCGTCGATATAGAAGTGGCTGGCGTAAAGGCGCAGCGTGGGCGAATAAAAGAAATGAGGTGCAAGCGCGAAACTTTCAAGAAGATTGACACCTAATTCTACTCCGAAAATATCATTGAATGCTAATCTAAATGTTGCTTCCTGATAGACGTATGTATTTACAATACTTTGCTTTGCTCCAACATTAAAATTTACACCGTAATTTAATGCTGCAATCGGTGTAAACGCTAGGACAAAAATGATGGCAATGAGAACAACTCTCTTTTTCATGTATAACCTCCTGAAAAAGACTACGCAAGATGTGTTGCTGTATGAATGTGTTAATATCTCCAAAAACTCTTTTTTTCGAGATATTCTCAACTTTTATCATTTTAACACATTTTTTTTCAAAAACCAATTTCCGTTGCAAAAAAAGATTTTTTGAACTAAAATTATAGAAGCGTTCAAAAAAATGAACGTGAAAACCTTTTTTCGGAGGAAATAATGAACAAAGCTTTTAAGCTCCTTGCCAGCATAATGGCAGTTGCAGTGCTTGTATTCAGCCTTGTTGGTTTCACGGCGGGAACAGCTCGTCCGGATGAAAACATCGTAATTCTTTATACAAACGATATTCACTGTGGTATTGAAGACGGAATCGGTTTTGCAGGACTTTCCGCTCTTAAGAAAGAGCTGCAGAAAGAGACTCCTTATGTAACGCTCGTTGATAACGGAGACGCTGTACAGGGTACTCTTATCGGAACTATTTCAAAAGGTTCTTATATTGTAGATATTATGAACGAGATCGGTTATGAATATGCAACATTCGGAAATCATGAATTCGACTACGGTATGCCTGTTCTTGATGGCCTTGTTGCAAAAGCAAACTATAAGTATCTTGTTGCCAACATCGATTTCAATGGAAAGGAAAAGACATTCCTTGATAGAACAGCTCCTTATGCAATAAAGTCATATGGAAACTACAAAGTTGCTTTCGTCGGAGCTACAACACCTAACGCAATCACAACTTCTACACCTGCTTTCTTCCAGGAAGACGGAGAGTTCGTATATGACCTTAACAAGTCTGCAACTGGTAAGAAATTTTTCCACAAAATTCAGAACGCTGTAAACGCAGCACGCCAGGAAGGCGCTGATTTCGTAATTGTTTTGTCTCACCTTGGAATTGATGAGCAGGATGCTCCTTGCAACTCAACAAATTTGATCCAGAACACAGTTGGTATTGATGCTGTGCTCGACGGACATTCTCACAGCGTAATTGATAACCAGCTTGTTAAGAACAAATACGGTTCAGATGTTATCCTTACTTCTACAGGAACCAAGTTCGAGAACGTAGGAAAGCTTGTTATCTACAAGAATACTGGAAAAGCTTATTCTCAGCTTATTAACAAGGATGAATATACAAAGAAAGATCCTGAAATCACGAAATTCATCGAAGATATCAAAGCTTCTTATGAAGCTGAAGTTATGAAAGTAGTTGCAAAGAGTGATGTTGCTCTTAAGATTGTAGATGGCTCCGGTGTACGAATGGTAAGAAACAGCGAGACAGCTATCGGAAACCTTTGTGCTGACGCATACCGCGCTGTTGCTCAGGCTGATATCGGTATGGTAAACGGTGGTGGTATCCGGGCGAACCTTCCTCTTGGCGATATTACTTATGCTGATATTATCAACGTTCATCCATTCGGAAACATCCTTTGTAAGATTAAGACAACAGGTCAGCAGATTCTTGACTGCCTTGAGTTTGCTTGCAGAAGTACACGCAATGTCTATAAAGAAGGACAGAAAGCTGTTGGTGAGTCCGGCGGATTCCAGCAAGTTTCAGGTCTTAAGTTCACGATTGATACAAGCGTTGCGTCAACAGTAACAACAGATACAACAGGTATGTTTACAGGCGTTGCTGGTGCGCGCCGCGTTAAGGACGTTATGGTCGAGAAAGACGGAAAGTGGGTTCCAATCGATCCGAACGGCACATACACGCTCGCAAGCCATAACTACATGATCAAACAGGGTGGTGATGGTTTCAATATGTTCCAGAACGATGAGCTTCTCATTGATGAGGGAATGATTGACAATCAGGTTCTTATGACATACATCGTTGATATTCTTGAAGGAAACTTGAAAGATAAGTACGCAACAATCGAAGGCAGAATCACAATCAAATAATGTGTTCTCGTTAATATGAAGAAAAGCCGCGTTTTGTGTCGATGCACATTTCGCGGTTTTTTTTGGCTTAAAGACGTGCGCGCATTTCATCTGCGATTCAGTCAGTGCGAGCGAAATTGGGGCTGCGGACAGTGTTGCGGAGTGCGAGCGATGCGACGAGTATGCTCGTCGCGAGCGAGTCAAATACTTTGGGCTCCGCACTCTCTGTCCGACAGAACCAATGTAGCGGTAGCCTGACTGAATCGCAGATGATAAGGGTGATGGCGAAAGCAATGCCGCACAAAGATAATTGGAGATTAAAGAATATGTTCACGGATGAAATGCGCAACGCCGTCATCGTTGTTAGTTTCTGCAACGAAATCCGCGGCGGCTTTCACATCCGGTATTGCGTTTCCCATCGCTACGCCGGTTCCGCAAAGCTTGAGCATACCTATGTCGCTGAAGTCGTCACCGAACGCCGCCATTTCAGCGAGCGGAACCTTAAGAAACTTCGAAATAAAAAGAATTGCGTTCTCTTTTGTTCCTTTCGCGGACGATATTTTATACCACGGAATATCCGAGAACTTGATTAAAACCGCATCCTGAACGCACGACGCAATTCTGTCTGCCTTTACCGCGTCCTCTGTCTGAACGCAAATTTTCAAGGCTGGTTCGGGAAACGCTTTAAAATCGCTGTAAAGTGCGTCAAATGCGTAATTCGTTGATTTGTCAGTTTCTCTGTTCCAATATATTGCTTCTTCTGTGTCGAGCGTTATTTCGCACGAATCGCCGCAAACCTCATACGCTTTTGAAAGAAGCCGCTGCGTTTCTTCCGCCGTGAATGACTCGCTTAAAATCAGTTTGTTTTCATATATAACAGAAGCCCCGCCGTTCCCGATAATTATGTCCGGCTGAACCTGCGCTGTGTAAGGACTTTTTTTCATCTGTCCGCGGCTTGTCGAGAATCCGATTAAAATACCACGCTTCTTGCATTCGGCGAGTGTTTCCAATGTGTAGTCAGAGATTGTTTTATCTGAACGCAAAAGCGTGTCGTCCAGATCAAGGAAAAGTATTTTTGTTTTTTCGTTCATATTCAATTGTAACAAAAAAATTATTTTGCTTCCAGTACCGTTTTTTTACAAAAAGACTTCGGAATTTATCAAAAAAAAAGAAAAACAAGGTTTTGAATGAACTGTTGTAACATCATATCCTGTAATAAAAAACTGTGTTGTTAGGGAAAATTTCTTACTAGGGTAAAATTCCGATTCTTTCATCAAAAAAACACTAATACACTATAGATAACCTGTATAGGTTAAAATATTTAGGAGGAAAGTATAAATGAAAAAGATTTCACTTATCGTGCTCGTTCTCATTCTTGCTTGCGGTGTAGTATTCGCAGGTGGAAAGAAAGAAGCAGCAGCATCCGGAACAAAGACAATCACATTCTGGCATCTGGACACAACAGATGAGCAGCAGGCTGCATGGCGTCAGATTGCTGACAACTTCGAGGCTAAACACCCAGGAGTAAAGATTGAGATTACATGTCTTGAAAACGAAGCTTTCAAGCAGAAAGTAGCTACAGTTGTTCAGTCTGGAAACCCACCGGACATCTTCCGCTCATGGGGCGGTGGTGTAATGGTTGAGCAGGCTGATGCTGGTATGCTCCGCGAGATCAACGACTATGTTACAACAGGTAACATTTCTCAGATCGGTAAAGGTGCTATGGGTGTTTACGCTTTCAACGGAAAGCAGTATGGTGCTCCTTACTCACTCGGTACGGTAGGTCTCTGGTACAACAAATACGTATTCGCTGACTGTGGTCTTACTCCAGATGATTTCTCAACATGGTCAAAGTTCCTTAAGAGCTGTGACGTTCTCAAGGCTAAGGGATACGCTCCTGTAGCTCTTGGTGAGAAAGAGACATGGACAGGATTCTACTGGTGGACATACCTTGCACAGCGTCTTGGTGGTGAGCCAGACTTCCTTGCTGCATACAATGGAACAGGCGCTTTCAACACAGGTTCATACCTCAAGGCTATGGAAATGCTC
>JAIKVO010000188.1 GCA_024685655.1 Treponemataceae bacterium | reverse complement strand
TTGGAATGGAACCTTCCCGATAAAGATTATTCTATCATGATACACGTTATTTTATTTGTATACAAAAACGGTAAATACATAGGTAAAAAAGATTTAGGAGAAGTAAGTATTTCAATTACTGATACTCCGGATGATTTCTATGTATTTCTAGAAAGCATTTATCAAAGTTTACCGGATGAACAAAGAATAGAATTGACGGACAGCTATAATGAAATGATGGCAACAATGAAGGAGAAAACAAAATACAAACGAAATGAAGGGCTCCTGTTTAATAACGGTTTGTTTGAAAAAACTTTTTTCTCAATACAAATATACTGAAGTACCATGGGAATATATTCACTTGCCTTGCATCTGCAGTTTCCTTGTCGTTTAGTTCCTAATCAGCCATTTCCAGATTGGGATTACTTCGATTTTTACGCCATCAATAGTTAATTCGTCTTCTTCTTCGTATGTTATGATGAAGCGCTTCGCTTCTTTTACAGATTTTGCGGCTTCGGCAAGGGCTTTTGTCTCTCTGTCATCGGAAATGTTCGTAATGGAATACGCAACCTGGATAACTTCTCCCGTGTCTTCCACAAAAAAATCCGCGTCGAAATTCTTACCTTTAAGGTAATAGACACTGTTTTTGTATTTGTTCCACAGATTAATTGCGACAAGATTCTCCAGCAAGCGGGGTTCTCCGTTGTTCAGGAAAAGATTCAAAAGCCCGTTGTCATTGAAGTAGTATTTGGGAGTCGTTTCTTTCTCAACAAACTTGGAATAATAGTTCCTTATGGCGAAAACCAGAAAAGACTGCTGGGCGTATCCGATATAGTCGATAACGACATCTTTGCTTATGTTTACGCCAATACTTTTGAGTATATTGTGCAATTTTGAGTACGAAACTTCATCTTTAACAGATTCGCCGATTTTCTTAATCAGAAGGCGCAAGCCGTTCGTGTTCCGAATTCCATTCCTGGCTGCAATGTCGCCAAGCAAAATTTTCTGGTATATGCTTGAGACATATTCTCTTTTATCGATATACGTCAGATTTTCAGGAAATCCGCCAAAATGGAAATAAGATTCCATTGCTCTTTTGATTTTTCCGCTTTCTTTTGTTGCAAGAACAGATTTTTCCGAGAAATCAAGGTTGTTTGCGGTAAGAAACTCTCTGAAATTATAGGGTGTTACATATTTTGTAAGATACCGCCCGCCAAGGCGGCTTTCTATTTCGCGGGAAAGCATATTTGAATTACTGCCGGTAATAAACGTGTGTTCTTTTGAGTCTGCCATGCGGCGTGCAAATTTTTCCCAGCCTTCTATATTCTGAACTTCGTCCAGAAAAAACCATCCTTTTTTGTCCGACATTTCGGCTTGTACCGAAAGAATGTCGTTGAAATCCGTTATAGAAAACTCGGAAAGTCGTTCATCCTCAAAGTTTATATATATAATCTGATTCCAGTCCGTTCCGTTTTTTATTAGATCCTGAATGATTTTGTACAAAAGCGTGGATTTTCCGGCTCTTCGTAGCCCTACGACAACATAGTTAGCGTTCAAGTCAAAATTGTACTCGCGCTCAACAATTTTGCATGATTCAATTATTTTATGCTGATCATAAATTACTGATTTTAAAACTTCATGATTCATAAAATATTCCTTTAGCGTCCTTTGCGGTCGTGTCGATTATACTCGACAAATATTTGTGTGTTTTGTCGAGTATAATATGTTACAAATGCTTTATATTGTCGAGTATATTCGACAATATTGAAATAGTCAACATAAACCGCGACACCGGTAAGCGGGTGGAGCCGCGCCGCTAGGCGTTCGGGAGCGATGGAATTGCCGGCTCGACCGGCAATGTCCGAGCGGACGAATGGAGTGCGTAGACACGGAACGACGGAACACGCGACCGCCCGAAATTCGGGCGGTTACCGCCAAATTCCCCCAGTTTTGGTGAATTATCTACTAAACATTTTGTAGATTTTCCCGATTTTAAACAAAATTCACTTAAAAAATTACGAATTTGTTGTTTTTTTTAACATTATGGAATAGAATTATAAGTACAGCAAAACTGAAGAGAGATTAACTAAAATGAATGCGATGATACCATTTACAAAAGAGATTATCGAAACGTTGCTTTCAGTGAATGTTTCTGTCATTGAGAACACGGAGGAATCGGCTTCAGACTTTTTTTCCAGGCTGACCCCGCCAATGGCAGGCACATCATACGACGCAAATGCGATACTCAAATACCTGCTTAAGCTTTCTGAAAAAATCGTGTACGACATAGAGGATCATTATTTTCTCAAATGGGCAGCTATACGGCTTCCCGAAACCGAGGACTACAAAAACCCTGCTTTTCTTATAATCGGACCATATTTTACATCTCAAATGCCTGAAAACCTTACGCAAAAATCGCTTTTGCGCAACAATCTTCAGGCTGCATATGCGTCTCCGCTCAAAATGTACTACCATTCGATTCCCGTATGCTCCGCCACGAAAGTCATAACCATAGCAAGAAGTTGCATAAACAACTACTTCGGCATAAAAGGCGAGCCGGAATGCCGGGCTGTATTTCCGTTCGGAAACGAGAACAAAGTTGAATCTTCCGAGTTTTTTGCAGAAGAAGAGCATATCTACATGGCGCAGACGGAGCGGCGGTACTCGCTTGAAACCCGTATGCAGGCCGATGTTACGCAAGGAAACAGCGTAGGCGCATTGCAGACATGGTGCATTCTCCGTGTAGAGCTGGAGAACAACAAACGTTACATAGCGTCACTACGGAACGCAAAAAACCTTTCCATCGTCCATAACACGATTCTTCGCAAAGCCGTAGAAAAAGCATACGTTCATCCGCTATACATTGACAGTCTTTCAAACCAGATACTGTCCATGATAGAAAACAAAAACAGCATAGAGGAGCTACGCAAATTGCAGGAAGACTGCATTGTCGAATACTGCAAGCTCGTTACGCAGCACTCACTGATTAAATACACGCCGATGGTGCGCCAGGCGCTGAACTACATCAACACGCACCTTAGCTCGGACATCCATCTGCCGGAAATTGCGTCGGCGATAAACGTAAGCCCGAACTATCTTTCTGCAGTGTTCAACCGCGAGACAAAGTTCTCGATTTCAACGTACATCAACCGGCGGCGCATAGAAAAAGCATTCGAGCTGTTGGAGACAAGTAACGCGAGCATTGAGGATATTGCGACTTTCGTTGGTTTCAGCGACATGAACTACTTCACGCGCGTGTTCAAGGGAATAAAAGGCATGACGCCGAGCGAGTTCCGAAAACACAGCAAAGTTTAGAACGGAATTTTGTGCGAAGTTTGTTGAGTTTTCCGGTGTTCCGCACTTTGCTAACGCGCATTCTCTCGCGCTCAGTACCATCGCGCTCGGAACGCCTGCGGCGGTGCTCCATACCGGCGCGAAGTTTCTAAAACGCTGTGAAATTCATCCGCTTAATATACTTTTCTGCGAAAACCGCGCTGACCGCAAGCTGCAAAACAGTTGTTTTCTGTACAATTTCACGAGCGTGGCTTAGGGCGGCGGTCTTAGAAAGCAGGATAGCTTCTGCACCACGTAAGGCAGCGTTTCCTGCATAGACGGCGCAATCCGCAAGCTTTGCCGGAAGCAAACCCGTTTTTTTTACAGCCGATATGTCGAGCGCGTTACCGAAGTTGCCGCAAATAAAACATTTTTTTATATTGAGCGAATTACTTTCCGCCGAGTTTTCTTGCAATATTTCCGCCGAGTTTTCCTGTAAGTTTTCCAGCGAGTTTTTCGGCTCACAAACGCACTTTTCAGCATTTGTTTTCTCTCTTTCGTCGCGCTCGACAGAACCACCTGCGCCAGAACCCTTTCCGACAGATAACAACAGAGTTTCAACAGCAGCGGCGGTTGCGCCTTTTGCTAGCTGTAGCTGCCGAACATCCTGCTGGGAGAGCATGGTTCTGCGCTTGTTTCCGCTGGAAATGCTGCGCCCCCCTGAATCAGAAGTGTCGCCATCTCCGCTTTCATCAAAGTTCTGCTCTACCGGGGTGCACTGATTGCCAGAAACGTCGTCCCTCCCAGAACAGGAAACTTCGCCATCTTCGCTGCCGTCTGAAGTGCCAGGAGTATCGTCCGCGCCAATGTAGCCTGTTTCGTCCATAATACCTTCGTCTAGCATACGCGCAAGTTCGGAAACAAGCGCAGAACCCTTCATATCAACGCTAAGACCGCCGCCCTCAAAAGCAGGACCGGCTGCTGCCGAGCACGCGGTTCGCTTTCCGTTTGCGTCCACAAGCATTATTTCCGTGTTCGTACCGATGTCAATGACGATATACGGCTCTGCGTGCACTTCTTGCGCAGTATCCGCCGCCGTGCCGCCATCTAGCTCGGAAATCGCCAGCGAAGCGCACACGATGTCCGCACCAAGGAACGCACCAATACACGGTGGCAGGATAACTTCTTTCGCTAGAGACGCGAGCGCAGAATCACCCGGTGAAACTTCACCAAAAAGAGAAACTGGCGTAAACGGTGCTTTTTCAAATCCAGCAACAGAAAGTCCGCTCAAAAAGTGGAGCATCACCGTGTTTCCGGTAAATACAGCACAATCAGCGACAAAACTAGAATCACCGCAACCAGTCACAAATCCACCGCTTTTCGGCGCAAACTCGCCACAAAACTCGCGAACCATCTGGCTGAACTCAGTTTTAAGCTGTGCGATAAGTTTTCTTTGCAGAACTTCAACACCGTTGTAATGTGCATATAAAATGCGCGAAACGACATCCGCGCCATAAAGGTAAAGGCAGTTCCGTGAAATCTTTTTTCCTAGAATCATCCCAGAATCAAGATTCCACAGCGAAATTTCAATATTAGTGGTTCCAACGTCAACAGCAAATCCACACCGCATCTTTCAGTCCACAAAACAAGCGGGTTTTACCTAAAATCGGGATAAGACTCTAGAAAAGCAGGAGAAAGGAACTCGCTCACAGTCTGCCGAGTATGAAGCGTCTCTTTCGCGCAAGCAAGCCCGTACTGAATGCAACGTTTCACGGGCTGCCCGGCTACATATCCGAACAGATACCCGGAGGCAAAAGCATCGCCTGCGCCAACAGTATCTTCTATATAAGAAGGATTATACGGCTTTTCGTTCCAAACTTCGCCGTCCTTGTAGACCATGACACCCCTGTCGCCGAATGTGACAATAAAATGATTAAAACCCAAAGACGCAATTTTCGCTGCACACTCTGGATCAGGGAAAGCTTCTTCTCCAAGAATCGTAGCCGCCTCGAACTCGTTACAGCCGAACAGATTCACACGCTTTGCATAAGGCAGGCTTTTTCGTGCAATATCGGGGGCGGTGGCGTTCTGGAATACGAAAATCGGCTTTTCATCGACATATTTGTAAAAATCCGCGATCGTTTCTTCCGGTGCATTGGAATCCATGCACAAAACATCGGCTTTTCCAGCATCAAGGAACGATCGCACCGCATTATCAAAAACGATTTCCTGCAATATACGCGTACTGTAAACGCAAAGCGCAGGCTGACCAGAAGATGCCATCACAGAAAAAAGAGCCGTTTTGTTTTCCGGACTAGTTTTAAGCAGTTCGGTCGAAATTTTCTCGTTTTCAAGACCGACTTTAAGAAAATCACCGAAAATATCTTTTCCGACAACAGAACAAACAGCTGAATCAAAACCAAGATGGCGCAGATTTATCGCCATACCGCGCCCAACTCCGCCAGGAACAAGCTCAATTGTGCCATCTCTGTATGCACCTGGAACAGGTTCCTCACTGCTGAATGACTTTATATCAACAGAAACATTTCCAACACTCAGAACAGAATGCTTTTGCCCGCCCATTTATAAATCCTTAAAACGGTATTCTCACATAGAGTGTCAAAGTATGATCTGCGGCATTGTTACCTCTAGGCATTCTGCGCCATGCAAATCCTAATGAAGGTGAGAACGTATCTATGACATTCTTGAACTCATATTCAACAAGAAAGCGGAAACCATTTCCCCATGAGGAAGCAGTTGCAGGCTCGCCTTTTACACTGTCCGCTCTCATTCCTGTCACATACTCCATTCCAACGCTCAGCCCGCCTATTCCTGGATATACTCTTACACCACCAGAAATTCCGTAATCAAGAAACAAACAAAAATCGGAAAAATTCGTGAGCATATCTATTCCAAGATATATATTCGCACAGAATGAAATATTCTCCGTTGCTTTTAGTTTTGCGCCTGCCTCACCACAGATAACTACATTCTTACAGCCACGGTCCTCATATTTTTCAAACCGCCCTACAAAAGCATCATCACCATAAATGTTGGCAGACGAACCTACCGCCCATGAGAAGCCGAATATATCAGATGCAGAAGCAAAGGCTATACAAAAAATTGCTGAAATAATACAAATAAAACGTTTCATACATGTTCATTCTATCACATTGTCTTGCCTTTTTCATTACTTTATCGCTATATTTAAAAAGAATTCCCGATTTTTGTCAGAAAAACGATGCGCAACTTCCTTCTGCAAAAGTTTTTCGTTTCAAAAATCTGGCGCAAAACGGTGTAATTCATTTTAAGACGCTTACCTAAAATGGAGGTTTTTATGAGGCTTTACTCTCGTCAGCATCTTTTTATAGCGATTCTTATTACGATTGCAGCGGTCGCCATACTTACTGGTACCTTAACATACAAATTCACAAGCACTTACGGTGGTTCACAAAATCAAACCGCTTCGATTTCTCCTGAGCAAGAGAACAACGATGATGACACTCATGCAAGCTCCGCCATTGATGAATCGAACGCATTTCTTTCGACACTCAAACAGAATACAAAGACGGATCAAGCTTGGCAAACTGCAAACATGTCAGAAAACTACACACAGGATGAAATTCAGAACATAAATGTATATGAAAAATGCAACGAAGCCGTAGTCAACATCAGTACGCAAGTAATGGCGTATGACTGGTTCTTCAACGCCGTTCCTCAGGATTCCGGCTCCGGTTCTGGCTCCATTATCGATGCAAGAGGCTACATCGTAACGAACCTTCACGTCATTGAGAATGCATATAAAATCTACATATCACTTTCCGACGGCTCACAATACGAAGGAACAGTAGTAGGCACGGACTCCGCATCCGATATAGCAGTGTTGAAGTTCGATCCTCCTGCAGGAATAGAACTTTCTACAATTCCGTTCGGCAGCTCCGAAAGTCTAAAAGTTGGACAGAAAGTTCTTGCGATAGGAAACCCGTTCGGTTTTGAAAGAACATTAACAACAGGTATAGTCTCTGGACTTGGTCGCCCAATAAAGAACGAAGACGGCACGATAATCCGCAACATGATCCAGACAGATTCCGCCATAAATCCTGGAAACTCCGGTGGTCCGCTTCTGGACACACAGGGAAGGATGATCGGCATAAACACGATGATTTATTCAACTTCGGGAAGCTCTGCGGGCATAGGATTTGCTGTTTCCATAGACACTGCAAAACGTGTCGTTGCTGATCTAATACAATACGGAAAAGTCCATCGCGGTACGATTAATGGAAAACTCATACAGCTCACGTCGCAAATTGCAAAATATGCAGGACTATCCGTTTCCTCAGGTCTTCTTGTATCGGAATTGGATGCATCGAGCAATGCGCAAAAAGACGGGCTTAAGGCAGGAACAGAGGCCGTTCAATACGGAAGCCGCTATAATTACACAACCATCTATTTAGGCGGAGACGTGATTATCGCTGTTGACGGAACAGCAACGACATCCCTGGCTGATTACTATTCGCTTTTGGAAAGCAAACGTCCTGGCGACAAAGTTGTTCTTACAGTTCAGCGTGGCAAGAAACAAGAGAAAATAACTGTTACCCTTGATGACTAAATCTCGTCGGTTTTCTATTCTTCACCATTGATTATCTATTGTTTCGCCACGATCCTATAATGTTCCAAATCGGTACGGTGGTAGTATATCGTCATAAGGAGACTGCTCAAGCACCAGCCCACCGGATAACCAAGAACTATCCACAAAACAGAAGTTGTAAGCCTTGAAATTATGAACAAATAAATCTGTCGCACAACGATAAAGCTACCCATCATTATGGCTACTGGAATCTTTGTGTTGCCCGCTCCTTGAAGAGAACCGGAGAACGTTGAGTTTACGCTAAGAACCATGTAAAACGGCATCATGTAGCGCACGAACATCGTTCCAAAGCGAAGAACATCGGCATCCTGATTAAAGCAGGCGACAAGCTTTTCCGCAAAAATCATCGTAACAACAATAAGAAAGAACGAAACAGCCCAGTTCAAGAAAAGTGCCGTCCTTGTTCCTTTTTTTGTCCGCTCCACATTCCCTGCACCAAGATTTTGCCCTGCAAAAGTCGTTATAGCAAGATCTATACTCTGCGAAGGAAGGATACATATTTTGTCGATTTTTCCGTAACTTGACCAGCCCGCCATCGCTGCCGAACCGAAAGCATTTATATAAGACTGCACGAAAACGTTGGAAAACGCGACAATCATCATGCGAAGACCGCCAGGAAGGCCTATTTTGACGATATTCCGCAGCATGAACTTGTCAAGCCGCAGTTTTTTAACACGAAGCCTATACATTTCTTTTTCACGGAAAAGCACGAAAAGAACAAGCAACGCTGAAAGAAACTGGGAGATAATCGTTGCCCAGGCAGCTCCGGCGACACCCATTTTGAAAACAGCAACAAAAAGCAAATCAAGCACTATATTCAAAATGGACGAAAAAAGCAGGAAAAAAAGCGGACGGCGGGAGTCGCCTACAGCGCGGAGTATACCCGACCCCATGTTGTAGAAAAGCATACCGGACACACCAGCAAAATAAAGCTGCAAATAAACGCGAGCTTCCTCGTACACGTCGTCGGGAATGGCGAGCAGCCTAAGAAAAAGAGGAAGAGCCAAAAGCGCGCTTACGGTACAAATAACGCTCAGAATAAACGTAAAGACAATCGTGGTATGCACTGCAATACTCACGTTTTTTTCATCCTTCGCGCCAAAATACTGAGAAATAACGACACCAGCACCAGTAGACATACCGACAAAAAAGCCTATGAAAGTGAAAATAACAGAGTCCACGGAACCTACAGCAGCAAGAGCTTCCTTACCGACGAAATTGCCGACAACAATACTGTCAACCGTATTGTAAAGCTGCTGGAAAATATTGCCGCAAAAAAGCGGAAGCGCAAAATTGAAAAGGTTGCCCACGATGGAACCTTGCGTCATATCGACGCTTTTTTTTAAATGAAGTCTTGAAAATCGAAGCATAACCGCATTATAGTCACAGCCACGCACAAAGTCTATCTAGTAGGCAGTCGGACAAAGCGAGGGCGTTGGACGCAAAAGTTTCGGGGTTTTAAGGGTGAAACCAATGGCATACGGTCGCGGAGCATGGTTCAAAATCGCGCAATAATGCGCTACCACCGACGCTAACCAGCCTACTCATTGCACAGGAAACAACACCGTGATAAACTCTCTCCATGCGTCCATTCAAGGTAGTTTCCCCATTCGAACCATCCGGTGACCAACCGGAGGCAATAGAAAGACTTGCGGCAGGTTTTCTTGCCGGTGACAAGTATCAGACTCTTAAAGGCGTAACAGGCTCCGGAAAAACATTCACGATGGCAAAAATCATCGAGAAAGTGCAGCGTCCGACGCTCGTTCTGAGCCACAACAAAACGCTCGCCGCCCAGCTTTACAGAGAATTCAAATCGTTTTTCCCGGACAATGCCGTAGAATACTTTGTTTCCTATTACGACTACTACCAGCCAGAAGCATACGTTCCCGCACGCGACCTGTACATTGAAAAAGACGCTTCTATAAACGACGAGATAGACCGCATGAGACTTGCTGCGACATACAGTCTGATGGAACGGCGCGATGTCGTTGTTGTGGCGACCGTTTCGTGCATCTACGGTCTTGGCATGCCGGAAGTTTACAAGGGAATGCGTGTCCACGTTGAAAAAGGAAAACCGCTCGACTTTCAGAAATTCGCGCGGCAACTTATTTCCATTCAATACGACAGGAACGACATGGTTCTGGAACGCGGACGCTTTCGAATACGCGGCGACATCATGGAGATTTTTCCGGCATACATGGAAACGGATGAAGCCTACCGCATCGAGCTTGACTGGGACGAAGTTTCAAGGATTTGCCGCTTCAACACTCTTACAGGCGAAATCAGCGAAGAACTTGATGAAACAGTGATTTACCCGGCAAAGCACTTTGTTCTGCCGGAAAGCATGATAAAAGCAGCCACCGACCGCATAAAGGCAGAAATGGAAGAATGCGTAGAAAACTTCCGTCAGACAGGCAAGATTCTAGAGGCAGAGCGTCTTAAAACACGCACCACATACGACATAGAGATGCTTCAGGAGATGGGTTACTGCTCCGGCATTGAAAACTATTCCGGCCCAATTTCCGGTCGCCAGCACGGTGAGCCGCCCGCAACGCTGCTCCACTATTTTCCTGACGATTTTCTTTGTCTTATAGACGAGTCGCACGTAACATTGCCGCAAGTTGGCGCAATGTACGAAGGCGACCGGAGCCGCAAGCAAAACCTTATAAACTTTGGTTTCCGTCTGCCATCCGCGCTCGACAACCGCCCACTGAAACTTGCGGAATTCGAGTCGATGCTGAACCAAGTCATTTACGTTTCGGCGACACCGCGCGAGGAAGAAAAGAAACGCAGCACGCGGATTGTCGAGCAACTTATCCGCCCGACAGGACTTCTTGACCCACTTGTAGAAGTTCATCCGAGCGAGGGGCAGATGGAGCACATCTATTCGGAGATAAAAGACCGCGTTCAGAAAAAAGAGCGCTGTCTGCTCCTTACGCTCACAAAAAAGATGGCGGAAGATCTTACGAACTACCTTACGGAGCAGAACCTTAAAGTGCGCTATATCCATTCCGAAGTAGACACGATTGAGCGCGTCGAGATTCTTAAAGGGCTGCGCGCCGGAGAGTTCGACATTCTTGTTGGTATTAATCTTCTCCGCGAAGGAATTGACTTGCCGGAAGTTTCGTTCATAGCGATTCTTGACGCAGATAAAATAGGATTCTTGCGCTCGGCGACGAGCCTTATACAGATAATCGGGCGCGCAGCCCGAAACGTCAACGGAAAAGTCGTCATGTACGCTGATCAGGTAAGTCCCGCAATGAAAGAGGCGATAGACGAAACGAACCACAGGCGCGAGATTCAAGAGGCTTACAACAAGGCGCACGGCATCACACCAAAGACAATTTCCAAGGCCGTTGACGATATTCTCACAAGGCAAACGGAAGAAAAGCAGATGGACGCGCAGACGGAAACAGCCGTTCTTATTAAAAGCCACAATCTGTTTAATCCGGCAGACAGAAAGAAACTGTACAAGGCTTTGGAAAAGCAAATGCTCGACCACGCCGAAAAGCTTGAGTTTGAGGAAGCCGCGGCTGTTCGCGACACAATCGAAGAACTTAAAAGACAATACGGAGCCTGAAAATGATTGTTACGCTTACAGGAACAGGTACGAGCCACGGCATTCCGGTTATTGGGTGCGAATGTCCTGTCTGCCGGTCAAGCGACCCGCACGACACGCGGCTTCGTTGCAGCGCATACGTACAGGCGGGCGACACGGCTCTTGTCATAGATACAGGCCCGGAATTCCGTATGCAGGCGCTTAAATACAACATAAAGCATTTGGATGCGGTGCTTATCACACACTCGCACGCCGACCACCTGAACGGAATGGATGATCTGCGAATTTTCAGCCACACTGCGTCGCCTGGCAAAGACAACAGGACAGAACATATTCTGCCGCTCTATGCGAACGGAACGACACTCCGCGACATACAAACCCGTTTTTCATACGTTTTCGCGCAAACGCAGCAGGGCGGCGGCAAACCGCTTTTGAATCTGTTTAACGCGGACGAATACACGAAAGAAAATCCGGTTGTCGTGCGGAACCGGTGCGAACAGCCGAATGCGCACGGCTGCAACGGCGAGGGTGGCACATCAGACGCAACTGGAACCGCCGAAACGCGCGAGGCTCACGAAACCACTAAAACAGACGCAACAAAACTGGAACTTCTTTGTTTTCCAATTCCGATGAAACACGGCAACCTTGATGTCGTCGGCTGGAACATCCGAGAACGCGCGCAAGACTCAGATTGCCCGCAAAATTCGACAAGCCCTCAAAATTCGACCGCACCAACCTCGGACGAGTGCCAACAAATCAAGCAAAACTCCTTCACTTACCTCACCGACTGCTCAGAAGTTCCCGATGAAAGTATAAAACTCATTCAAGGCACAGAACATCTTGTAATAGACGGACTGCGAGAAACTCCGCACATAACACATTTTTCATTTTTGCAAGCTCTTGAATGCGCCTCAAAAATCCGTCCGAAACACGTATGGCTCACTCACATCTGCCACAACAACTCGCATGAGCAAATAAACGCGTGGCTTGCCGAACATAAAAAGCAGTTTCCGTCTCTCGCGGATATCCCAGTTCACGCTGCGTACGACGGACTTATTCTCAACATTTAAGTTATTGGGGTAATCTGCCGATAATGTTACTATGGACGTAGATACGTCGTTTAACGGTTCGTTATTCACTGCAGCGGAAGCAAAACTCAGCTGGTTTGAAGCCAATGTATTTCCTCAACTGCAAAATGAATACCAATCGTTTCATACGACTTTGTGCAATTTAATAAATCTTCTCGAAAAAAAAGGTCTGATCCAGCCGGATCCGTACAAGAACGATAAGAAGATTTCTTCTATCACCGTACCTCCGGACGGTCCTTTTCTAGACAACGAACGTTCAATGGTAATGGGCGCAAGGCTTTCTGAATTCGAAAGCATGCTCGATTACATCTGCAATATCCACAAATTTACGATTGCAAACACAACTATGAACCAGATAAAAATACTTCTGGGTATAAACAATTATATTCAATGGTCATCAGTTGTTCCTACATCACAGAAAGCAAACACAAAGGCACTTGCAGAAATTGCCAGCTCAATAAAAATGGGAAGTGACAAACTTGCCATCAACATGATCACAGACTGCATAACCCAAAGCACGAAAACCATAAACAGAATAAACGGAATACTCAAAGAAATAACAGATTTTCAAAAAGAACTCTATAAAGTCGATATAAGGCGGAAAATTCTTATTTCACCGCAATTCCAATCAGACAAAATAACATCGGCTGCTGCATCATCAACACAAATACGAAAGCTGTTTCCAATTCTTATGGGCAAAGTTCCGTATTATCCTGAGCTTGTCGATGAAATCTCGGAAGAGGAATTCGGAGAAAACAAAGAAAAGTTACGCCAGATACTACTTGAGAAATTTGCTATTGAAGAGAAAAAAAAAGAAAAAAAGCATACAACCATCAATACAAAAGAGATGCTCTTCGAAGCGATAAAAACGTTCGGTGCATTACCTCCGCAGCTAGAAAGCGCGATAGGAAAAATCGAAGAGAACCACGAAATTATCCTTGACGAAAAACGTACGTTCTGGGAAAAAATAAAAGAACTCTTCCGCAAAGCTTTCGGCATACAGGAAAAGCCTTTCATTTATTCACTCACGATTACAGACCAGCTTACTCAGGCAAAACGACACGAAGATGTTGACTACAACGAATTTCATACCGACGTATCACGCCGTATCCGTGTGTATACAGCTTTTGCCGGCAGGAAAAGTCCGGGCTTCATGAAACTAGAAGCTCAGGAAGAATCCGTTATATATGAATATCTTGCAAAACAGCTTTCTGAATGCCATCATATATTAGTTTTGTTCACAGCTCTTAATGAATTCTACAAAACTTCGTGCCAACCCGAAAACAAAACGAAAATGAAAAGCATACAAATGGAGCTTACAGCTATAAAAAATACGCTTGTAAGGACGAACCAAAGAAAAGCAGAATATAACTCTGTTGTTGAAGAACAAGAACAGCTCAAAAAACTCGGAATCTCAAATGTATAATTTCACAAAAAAGATGCTGGCAACAATATTTTTACTGCTGGCCATATCATCGCTTTTCGCACAGATTGCGGAAACACAAAAGGAACTTACTGTCGCAATATCGGCGAATAATCTTAATCTCAATCCGCATACATCCTCGTACAGCATTGAGGCGCAACTGCTTACCGCTTTGTACGAAGGTCTTTTCACATACAATCCGATATCGCTAAAACCTGAAAAAGGACTTGTAAGCTCATATAAAATATCGCGCGACAAAAAAACATGGACATTTACCATGCGCGATGACATCTATTTCAGCGACGGAACTCCCATAACAGCTCAAACAATAAAAGAAAGCTGGCTTTCGTTACTTTCTCTTGGAGCCGATGCCCCCTACGCCTCGCTTTTGGACTGCATAAAAGGCGCTGCCGATTACCGCAAGGGATTAGGTACAGCAGACGGAGTAAAAATATCAGTCAACGAAAACAAACTCACCGTGCGGCTTACGACCCCTATGACATACTTAGACAGATTACTGTGCCACCACGCATTCAGCGCAGTATCGGAAAATGAAAACGTATATTCTGGTGCTTACGTCCTAGATTCCGTGACAGAAACAGAAATCCACATGACAAAAAACACGCTTTTCTACGGAGCCGATCATGTCTATATTCCGTCAATAAAAGTGCTTATATCTGATGGCCCCAAGGAAAACACATACTTGTTCAATACTGGCGACGTGAACTGGATAGCTGACGATTTCAACGGAGAAGGCATATACAATCAAGAATCAATATACGATTCTGTTCTGTTCGGAACCCAATATTTGTTTTTTTCGTTGCACGGTGGTCCACTCGAAAATCCGCTTGTGCGAAACGCACTTCTTTCAGCCGTTCCGTGGGACGATATCCGCACGATTTTCAATATTCCAGCAGACACTCTGGTGTTTCCAATAACGGACTATCCTTCAATTCCAGGCATCGGAGACACAGACCTGGAACTTTCCAAAGAGCTTCTTGAAGAAGCCGGCTACCCGGACGGTGGTTTTTCCGTTTCTTTTCAAATAACGCAAAGCGATTTACTTGATTTTCTTGCAAATGAGCTGAAAAAAGCGTGGGAGCCACTGAATGTTCAGCTTAATATTCAAAAGGTCGATTCTTTTTCATACTATAATATGGATTATTCAGAGAGCGACATTTTTCTTTATTCATGGATTGGCGACTTTTCCGACCCTATAACTTTCCTGGAGCTTTTTAAAAGCGACTCAAACCTTAACGTATCGAACTGGAAAAACGATAATTTTGATAAACTCATCGAAGAAGCCAACACATTCACAGATTCTGTGAAACGTTACGAAAAGCTTGCCGAAGCGGAACAACTTCTTCTTGATGACGGCATCTTACTCCCACTTTGCCACTTGATTACCCAAAATTGCATCGATTTGACGGAAATCGGCGGATGGTTCCCGAACGCTCTTGATATGCATCCTTTCAAGTACATGTATTTCCGCGAACAGGTTCCGACGCTCTCTAACTGGGATTTATAAATCCGAAATGCTTTTGACCCTTATCGAAATTTATGGTATAATAGATTTATATGAGTAACACGAAACCAACTTTCAAAGTTGACCAAAAGATTGTCTATCCAAGCCAGGGTGTTGGAAAAATTGTCGAAATCAAAGAAAGAAAATTCAAGAATGAAATGATTCTTTACTATGTCATTTATCTTGAAGTTTCCGACATGACGGTACTTGTGCCTGTTAATCGTTGTGAAGAACTAGGCATCAGGGCAATCGTTTCACCAGAAGAGGCGCAGAAAGCCCTTGATATGATAGGCGAGGAATTCGAGCCAGTCACGACCGACTGGAAGCTCCGCTATCAAATGAACCTGGAGCTGCTGAAAAAAGGTTCTGTTCAGGATATTGCGTCTATCGTTCGCTGTCTTTACCACAGAAGCAAGATAAAGGAGCTTCCTATTCTGGAGAGAAAGCTTTACGACTCCGCGAAAAAGCTTCTTGAAGACGAAATTTCATTCGCGCTCTCTAAATCCGCAAAAGAAGTTGAGGCTCTTATTCATGCAAAACTGGAACCACTTGGTCTTACAAGGGATAACAAGATTGTTCCTACCGATGACGATGACTTTGATGACGAGAATTCGGATTTCATGGACGATGACGAAGTGGGCAATGTAGACGACATGGATGAAGAAGATGATGATGACGGAGACGACGAGTAAGTTTGCTCTAGTTCTTACGGCAGCCGGATCATCTACAAGACTGGGAACAGGCAAGAAGAAAGAATTTATGCCGTTCAATGACGGAACCGTTCTTTCTGCTGCCTGTTTTGCATTTTTAAATACTCTAAAAGAAAACCTTTCACTAATCGTAATAACATATCCAAAAGATAAAAAAACACAGACAGAAACGGCTATTTTTTGTGACGCAAGGATAAAGCCTTTTCTAGAGGCTTGTGCGACACCGGTTTTGTTCACGGAAGGTGGCGGAACAAGACAAGATTCGGTACGGAATGCACTGGAAACGATAGCCACGTTTTGCGAGAGCGGTGCCGATTCCTGTCCGTGCGGCACAGGTAAAAGTGGTGGCAGCTCACGTTTTGGCGCGAATAAAAAGAGTGGCGTGGATTTCGTGCTGATTCATGATGCCGCTCGTCCATGGGTCACTTCGGAAATAATAACAGACGCTTGTGTTACCGCTAAAAAATACGGCTCTGCGGTTCCCGCTGTTCCAGCGACAGACACGCTCGCCGTAGCTTGCGGCAACTCTGTGACCGTCGATAGCAACCGTGACTTTTCTAGCAGCGATTCAAGCACAAAATCCACCATTGCCACAGATAGCGACGACAAAACCATCACCTCGTACATCGACAGAAGTACCGCTTTCTGCTTGCAAACACCACAATGCTTTGCTTTTGAAAAGCTTCTCGAAGCCCACAGAAAGGCGGCAGCAGAAAACCGCAGCGGATGTACCGATGACACAACAGTTTGGGCAACTTACTGCACGCCAGTTCATCTTTCAAAAGGCTCGCCTGCAAACAAAAAAATTACGTTCGCCGCAGATTTAGCAGACCTTTTAAGAGCACCGGTGTCAGCGAACTGCGCAACTTCTGCGCCCATTACAAGCAATTCCGGAGGCACTATGAACATACGCACAGGACTCGGCTACGATCTTCACCGTCTTATAGAAGGCAGACCTCTAATGCTTGGGGGCATTGAAATTCCGTTTGAAAAAGGCGAGGACGGACATTCTGACGGTGACGTGCTTCTTCACGCGATAACGGACGCACTGCTTGGTGCCGCCGGTCTTGGCGACATAGGGGAGCTTTTTCCGCCGTCCGACGACCGCTGGAAAGGCGCAAATTCATGTGAACTACTGCGAACTGCTTGGAAAAAAGTGTCGGACGGCGGCTGGCGGGTTGAGAACATAGACTGTGTTGTCGCTCTGGAAAAACCGAAGTTTCTTCCGTACCGCGAGCAAGTTTGCAAAAGCATAGCAACGGTTCTTGGTTGCCCGAAAGAAAACGTTTTCGTAAAAGCCAAGACCGGCGAGAAAATTGGAAAAATCGGGCGCGGTGAGGCTGTAGAAGCTTGGGTCACATGCCTTATCTCGCGCTGACCAACACAAAACAAAGGCGAGGTTGAACAACCCCGCCTTTGTCACCCATCTTCTATATCAAGCTATCAAGCTATCAAACTACGATTTCAAGCCCTTATAATCAAGAATCAGCTCTACTTCCGAAATTGAAAGCTTCAACGCGTTCGCAATTTCCTCAGGCTTCCATCCCTGATGCGCAAGCTCTATTACGTTATCCTGTACACCAATCGGAGGAGCATGTTCCGTTCCGTTCTTCGGCCGTGACTGGTTTGCCTTCGCAATATCATGCAGCAGCTTAACCTGACTCTGCGCTTCTTTCGAAAGTTTTTGCAATCTGTCTTCCG
Source organism: Treponemataceae bacterium (assembly GCA_024685655.1). Lineage (GTDB taxonomy): Bacteria > Spirochaetota > Spirochaetia > Treponematales > Treponemataceae > Treponema_I. The sequence continues at coordinate 6,860 of JAIKVO010000188.1, read as the reverse complement.
TAGCGGAAATCAGGGCACGAGAATCCTGCAAATCTTCCATGCGAGTCTCTGTCTCAGAAATAATGTGGTCAAGCGAAGAAAGCTTTTCTACAGCAGAATTGATTCTAGGTCCCGCATTCAGGATTTTCGCCACATCAGCTTGCAAACCGCTCAGTTTCTCAGGGATTTTCTGCATCGTGCTGTCGCAGTTTTCAAGCCTCTTCTCTAAAATCTGTAGATTTTCGAATGACTTGTCCAAATTGAGAATCGTCTGGTCAAGAACTGGATTCTTCTTTTCAATCCGTTCATATTTACCGGAAAGTTCATTAAGCGAATCCTGGAATTTCCGTATATCAGTCTGGATAAGCTGCAAATCATCGTGGCTGTTCTGCAATTCCGCAATTTTCTGTCCCATCGTGTTGGAAAGCACCATAAGATTATTAAAATCAGCTTCCATAAGGTCAATGCGCTTTTTCTCACTGGAGAACCGCTGAACTTTTGCGTTGACTTCTTCCTCGATTTTCCGCATTTTCGCAAAATGCTGCTCAACATTATCCGCAACTTGAAGGAAATTATCGAACTTGGCAGAATCTGTGCGCAAAGTACTAATCTGCTCCTCAAGCTTGTTCTTCATTTCCTCAATCTTATCTATAAACTGTGCCTGAACCGTAAACTGCTTAAGTCTCTTCTCCAAATCATCAAGAGAAAGATTGAACGCATTCGCCTCAGACTGGATTTTGTGCATCGCCTTTTCCTGAATATCATCTGTCTTTGAGCGGATATCCTGAACCATAGCTTTAAGCTCGCGAAGTTTCTTTTCGGAATCTGCGTTCGTATCACTTATACGATGCTGCGTCTCTGCAATCATCGTGTTGTAAGCCTGCTGCATCTGTTCCATAACTTCGCTACTCTTTTCCTCGTATGACGCAATCGCATTGTTTACAGTCTGCTGTAACTCCATCACGCGAGCTTCGGATGCATTCTGGTCTTCGTCACGTTTTCTGTTGAACTCGACAAGATCAGTCTCAAACGTTTGCTGAACTTGCGCAATAAGATCGTTCGCGTTCTTGTTCAGGCTGTCAAGTTTTTCCGAGAACAAGCCCTTAGACTCATCAAACTGCGTGTTCATGCGATCACGCCATGATGTAAAATCATTGAACACGTTTGATAACGAATCGTCCGTTTTTTCCTGCGCATTGCTGACATCCTGAGCGAGCGATTCAAGACGCGCTGTAAGTTCCCTCTCGTATTTCTTAAGCATCTCGTCAGCAGAGCTTTTCTGAGCTTCAAGTTCTTTCTGCAAGAACTCGCTCGCTGCATTGCTGGAGTTCTCCATCTCAACACGCTGCTGCTCAAAGAATGAGCGGATTGTAAGCTCTGTCGCTCCAATGCGCTCTTGAATCATCTTCTCGGAGTTTTTGACAAGCTCTTCAAGGCGGACTGTCTGCTCACGGAACTTATTTTGAACCGCAGTCAGACGCTCTTTCAGGCTTTCGTTATATTGGCTTTCAAGAGTGCGCCGTGACTGTTCGTAATCATCCGCCATGCCAGAAAGCCGGCTGTCAAAGCCAGTCTTCCATTGATTGATGTTTTCATCTATTAAATCACTGCGTTTTGCAAGATCACGGAAGAAGTCGTCCTCAAAAAGCTTAAGCTTTTCAGAAACATTGTCATAAGCCTTCTCTTTCAGCTCATTCAGCGATGATTCAAGAGTCTGCATTTTTGAAGATACGGTATCTGCCTGCGTAGTCATTTCCTGCACAAAATTAGCCTGCACTTGCTGTTGTTTTTGAACATACTTGGCAAATTCCGCATCCGCACGAAGCGCAGCATTGTCTATACTGGTGCGCAGAGTTTGCTCCAACCCTTCAATTTCTGCAGTTGCCTCGTCAAGCCGACCAAGACGATATGAAGAATCTTTCTTATATTCCTCAAGTTTCTCGTCAAGTTCCGCAAATAGCAGTTTCTCGCGCTCCGAATAAACGGCCGTCGTATCTTTCAACGCCTTGTCCAACACCGCGTTTATGCCATCACTGCGTTCTTTAACCATGGCTTCAATTTTGCTCATAATCTCTTCGTAACGCTTATGTTCAGCGGCAGTTCGTGCGACAAGCTCATTCTCTGTACTAGAAACAACAGATTCCACTTTCTCCCGTAAAACTGATATATGTTTTTCTGTTTCGGTAGAAAGTTCCTGCGTCTTATTCGTAACATCAGTTTCAATTTTATCCACTATTCCATCAACACGATTAGAAAGCGAATTAACTGATTCCGTACAGCGCGTTTCTTCTGCAGAAACCATATCATTAACGGACTTTGTAAGACGAGCTTCTGTCTCTTCCATCACAGAGTTCAGGGATTTCTCTGTTTTGAGCGCGACGGCCTTAAAGCGTTCAAGCGCATCGGTAACAGTTGCCTTGAGCTCAGCCTCCGTATTCTCTACACACCCGTGAACTTCATCAGATGTGCTTGAAACCGCAGAACGCAACTCAGAGGATGTATCAGAAATAATCACTTTTAGAGCGTTAAGCTCTGCGTCAGATTCAGCCCTGAACTTTTCGGTGTTTTGCACGAGTTCGTCAAGTTGTTTTTCGATATCGGAACTCCGCTGATGAATTTCTGACATCTGCACAGAGCAATCCTGAACCATTTTGTCCAGAGTATCTTTCGCTGTTCCCAAAAGCTGATTCGAATTCTCGTCAAAGTTCAACCTAAAGGATTCTATGAGCGAACGTGATTCATCATTTTTCTCGTTGAGAATACGATTCAGTTCGCCGGTACGGGCATCAATCTCGCCATCAAGCTCTTCGGCACGAGAAGCAAGATTTTTGGAAAGCTCGTCCGTACGGTTTACGATTGCGTTATCAAGCTCTTCCGTACGCTCCTCAAGCATTCTGGAAAGTTCACCTGTCCGTGAATCTATTGCGTTGTCAATGCTGTCAGTTTTATCTGTCAAAAGCCGGCTAAGCTCATCTGCACGATTCTCAATCGCCTGTTCCATACCGCCGGTTCTGTCCGCAAGAAGTCGGCTCAATTCGTCCGTGCGGCTGTCTATCGTTTTTCCAAGAATTCCAGTTTTCTCTTCAAGCATTTTGTTGAGCGTCGATGTTTTCTCATCTATCTCATTATCAAGCTCTCCGGTACGAGTTGCCAGAGTCTGATGCACTTCACCGGTCCTTTCCTCAATGCTGCGAGTAAGCTCTTCTGCTTTACGTGAATTGTCGGCGGCAATTTGTTCATAACGAGAATCCGCACTTTTAAGCATCTCCTCAATTGCAGAATGCTGCTGCTGAGCCCCGTTCTCAACTTCCCTAGAAAGCGACACAGTTTCCTGACGTATTTCATCAAGTTTTTCTTGAACCTCTGTCTGAAGATTAGACAGCATCAACTTTGACTCAACATTAAATTCGGTCAACTGATTTGTGAATTTCGACCGCAAATCTTCAAGTAACGTCGTAAATTCAGTATCAACAGAAGTTTCATGCGACCTTGCCCTCTCGCGGACGACAGTTTCCAAATCTGACAGCTCAGAAAGCAATTTTTCCGCAGAGGTTTTTGCCTCACCGCTAATATCCGCAATAGAAGCAACAGTCTCATCACGCAGCTGCTGCGCCCGCGTCTCTGCCTCGCTTTGCGCCGAAGCCAGCTTATTTTCGGAATCTTGCCGCAATGAAGCAATCGCAGTATCGGAATTCTCCTTTAATGAAGCAAGCTGCTGTTCTGAGTTTTCTTTCAAGGACGCAAGAGCGACATTTATTTCAGTCTTGAAAGAGGAAATTGTGTTTTGTGTCACTTCCTTAAGATTTACTATCTGCTCGGCAATCTCATTCCTAATCTGCTCAATAATAACATTATTCTGCTCACGAGCTTTTGCCATATCAGAGTTCACACCACTGCCAAGCGCGTCCACATTCTCCTGGATTTCAACCTGTATGTCGGCAAGCTGCTTCCCTGTTGTTTTGCGGATTTCTGCAAGCTCGTCTTTCGTAAAGTTTTTAAGTCCGTTAATGCCGCTTTCTGTATCGTTTTTGAGCACGGCAAAAGCTGCTGACATTCCTGTCTGCAACGAAGCAATGCCGTCCATAGTCTCGCGTTTAAGGGCAAAAAGCTTGTCCGCAGATTCTTTGCGTATACCGGCAATATCGTTTTCGGTTTCAGCCCTAAGCCGAGCAATACCGTCAGCAGTGCCAGTCTGCATTGCAACAATGCTTTCTGAAACTTCTTTTTGGACGGCAGCAACACCTTCCACAGCTTCCCGACGTACCGTGGTGATATTCTCCGAAGACTCGCGCTGAACTGCGTCAATTTTTTCCGCAGCCTCAGCCCGAACAGACTGAATGTGCTCCAGTGCTTCTTTCCGTACATTCGCAGTATTCTCTGCTGCTTCTGCCTGAACTGCGGCAATCTTCTCTGCGGCTTCTCGCTGAACAGCTTCTGTCCTCTCTGCCGCTTCTCTTTGGACAGCTTCAATTCTATCAACTGCCTCGCGACGAATAGATTCTGCTTTATCCACAGCTTCGTTCTTAACATCCACAAGATTCGTAGCAGCTTCACTCCGCACTGACTCGATATTTTCGAGTGCTTCACTGCGAGCAGAGTTAAGTGCGTCATTGGCCTCATTGCGGAAAGCAAAAAGCTTGTTTTCTGTTTCTGTTTTGAAAGCATTAACATCTGCAACAAGCGAATCCGTACAACCGGCTGTCTTTTCAGAAGTTTCGTCTTTAATTTTCTGCAGGAACTGCTCGACATCCGCACGCAATTTCTCAAGGTTTGTCGTTATCTCTGCCTTTACTGTAGCAATTGATTCATCATTTTTACTTCGGACATCAGAAACACCGCTGTCAGTCCGCTCAACGACACCGGCAAGCGTTTCTTCTGTTTTATGCTCAACCGCAGAAACGACCTCATCAGTCCGCTTCGTAACATCTGCCAAAACCTCATCAGTCCGCTGCTCAACACTGGAAACCGCATTATTAAGCTTTGCCTCTGCATTGTTGATTACAGCATCCGTCTTATCAGAAGCCTTCTGTACGGCGTTCTCAACACGCTGCTCCATCTTGTCCAAACGTGCTGAAAGACTTTTTTTCATAGCGTCTGCAGTAGAAATTGTGTTTGCCTTGTGCTCATCAAAAAGCTGTTTCGACTCCTGCTTGAATTTTGCTATTTCTGCATTAAGGGCTTCGCTACAGCTTTTCACTTCAGCATCTGTTTCCTCGCGCATCTTACGGAAAGCTTCCGCCTCAATATCACCTGCTTTTTCAGAAGCCGCAGTAAATGCAGTTTCGTATGTATTCTGAATTACCTCAAGCAGCTCGGTATTTTTACGTATCGCCTCTTCTGTGCCATTTTTAAGTTCGTCTTTCGTTGTCTCCAAATATGTCCGAAGATTATCGCTTTGTTCCTTAAGGTGGTTTTCGTTCGATTTGTCGAATTCAGCAGTAATGGCGGGTATTTTTTCTTCTATGCTTTCAAGTAATTCTTTCTGCGTCTGGATTCTTTTTGCAGTCTTATCAAGGAAACGTGATTCGTTCTGCAGGCGGAGCATATTTTCTTCCGCCGTTCCTGTCATTTCTATGATATCTTTGATTACGCTGTCAAATTTGCTGATGCGGTCCTGAATCTCAACAACGGCAGAATTCGTCTGATCAAGCCCGGCAAGATGCTCCTCTGTCTCCTGCTTTATTTTCTCAAGACGCTTGATTGCCGCAACAGCCTCACTCTGGGCAGTCGCAAGCTCTGCGCCCGAATTTTGCATGGCCTTGCTTTTCTCGTTGAAATACGTGTCAAAATCTGAAAAAACTTTGTCAGTGAATTTTTTTACTTTCTCAATAGAACGGTTCTTTTTATCGAGCTGTCTGAAAATGAACAGCGCTGCAAGACATACCGCCATCGTAACAATATCCAAAAACATTTTAACCCACCCAAGAATGCTTTTTCGATAATATTATAAAGAAGCAAAAAACCTATTCAAATATGTCGCTCATATAAAATTGAAATCTCACCGACCTATTTTTGAAATCAGCTTCACTTCCTTTTTCTACTGTAACACAATTTCCTGCAATTGGCGATAGTTTGTGAAGCAAATATCTGCTTCTTTTAGCGGTAAATGTAAGATTTTTCTCCACCAAGGCAGAATATACGCTGTTTTCATACCCGCATTTTTTGCACCACGGATATCAGAACGCACGCTGTTGCCCACATATAGAATAGAATTGGCAGGAACACCCAGTTTTTGCGTCAATACGCCGAATGTATAGGAAGAAGGCTTAAGAGCCCCGCATTCCTCTGACCCCATAACGACATCGCAAAGCGTCATAGTTCCCCAAATATCGCCTTTTTGCCGGGGAGGAAAATCGGACAAAATACCAAGCTTCAGGCCGGCATTCTTGAACGCCTCGAAAGCCTCGTATACATACGGATAAGATTTTAATCCGTCAAAATACCGCGTAAGTCCGTGATATACAATCTCATCTATTTTATTTCTTGCCTCTGTAGCCGACACCATCATTTCTTCCGCAAGAAGCCGTGCCTGATACTCAAAAAAATCGGGCAAGGGACCTGTCCTGTGCAAAATTTTCCGGACTTTGTTGTATTTAACGAAAAAAGGCAAGTTTTTTAAGAAAAAAGGCGCAATTTTCGCGTACAAACGTGCATTTGAGTACAATGTTCCATCAATATCGAAAGCGACTGCCTTTATTTCCATTATGCCATAATACAGCAATTTATATGTTTCTGTCCATTCTGGCACATAATTTTGGAATATCTTTTGTTTTTTATATTACGGGCGCACGACGGCCGGCTTCGCCGACCTAGCCAGTTTTGTCCGCGGATAGGTCAGATAAACTGACCGTCCCTCTTCCAAAACTGGCTCGTCGGGTGTT
>JAIKVO010000177.1 GCA_024685655.1 Treponemataceae bacterium | reverse complement strand
AACGGACATCATGCACTGCTGGTCACGGACAAGATAGTCTATTGTTACGTTCATAATATCGCTGATTTGTATGAGATTCGAAATATCTGGATACGCCTGTCCGCTTTCCCATTTTGCAACAGCTGGCCGTGATACATTAAGTTTTTCTGCGAGTGTTTCTTGTGTGAGTCCTTTACTTTTCCTAAGAATTTGAAGTTTTTCCGAGAAGTTCATTTTTCCTCCAACAATGATATTCTAATACACTTTCAAACCGAAGAAAATCGACCGGAATTAACAATTTTGTTACTTTCTGTTACGTAATGAGTAGAAGACTTAAAACGAAGTCAAGATTGCGCGGTATGCTTCTAGAAGCCGAGTTGTATTCCATGCGGCGTTTGCCGGGCTGGTACTTGGCAGACTATGAACTGTTAAATTGTACCGTTTTTCGTACAAGGCAGCGCAGTGTTTTTGCCAGAGAGAAAAAGCGGTTTTTCCTGTGCAAAAAACGTGATGGATTTGCGAGTTTTCAAGAATCGGGGAGAAGTCGTTTGGGATGGCGTTTTTTATTGTGGAGTCTGCTGCGCCGTTGATATTGCATGAGGCAAGCACATCCCAAAGTGCGATGTTGTGGCGCAAAAGAAAATCGCGGCGTTCGTTGATGGCAGCAAAAGAGTCGGGTGCGTTATTGGGGAAGGAAAGTGTCTCGCCAAAAACAGAAGGAAGAACGCTCCAAAAGCGGTTTTGTGGGTGCATGTAGAAAAAGCCTGCTTCCCGGCTTTTTGGAGAGGGCATTGTGCCGAGTAATAGCACCTGACTTTTAGCGTTCCAAACTGGCGGAATGGGGTGAGAGACACTTTTGTTTTCTGATGGCGCGGCAGATGCGGCATTTTTCGAGGTCATTTTTGTTACGGTAAGTATAATGCGTTGCTTCGGAAAAGTCAGTATCACGCGTTAAAATCGTGCGGGAAGTTTTTCGCTAAATGCAGATTGACAAGATTTGCTAAAATGTCGAAAATGAAACACATGAAACCATACGAACACAAAGTAAATTATTACGAGACAGATAAAATGGGAATTACCCATCACTCAAACTACATCAGGTTTATGGAAGAAGCCCGTGTCGATTTTCTTGATCAGCTGGGCTGGAGTTTTATAAAGCTTGAGGAAAGCGGTGTAGCAAGTCCTGTTATGTCGGTGGAGGGCGTTTTCAAAAAATCGACGACTTTCCCTGATGTAATAAAGATTAATGTTACTATAGAAAAACTTTCGGCTTTGAAACTGATTTTCAACTACGAGTTCAAAGTAGGCGATGACGTTGTTTTCCTTGGCAAAAGTTCGCACTGTTTTTTGGACGAAACTGGGCGGCCTGTAATTTTGGAAAAACGTTTCCCGGAGTTTTACGCGGACTTAAAGCGCGAAGCCGAAGCGAACGGAGCTGCTTCTAACAACGCGTAGCGATGCGGTAGGGGGTGGAGTGGCAGCCCGTTAGTTCGGTATCGAACGTCGGGCTGTTCGGGAGTGCTGGAAATGCGTGCCTGAATCGGAATGAGGAACTTGTTAGAAGTTCTGAATGACAGTTGGCATGGCAGCACGGACGAATGAAGGCGAATGCCGGAACCACGGAAGACCCGGTGGACCGGTTTGCAAAGCAAAACGGCCCAACCGCCCCTTTAATCATAATAAAAATCACAAAAAATTGCTTTTTCTCACCTTTATTATTATTTTAAGCTTATGAATTACGAACAAATGACGCTTAAGGTTCAGGATGCCTTACAAACTTCAACATCCTTGGCCCAGCAAAAAGATCACAGTGAAGTTGGAACAGAGCATCTTCTTATGGCGTTTCTTGACCAGGAAGACGGTATTGTTTCTCCTCTTGTGGAGCGTATAGGAGTTAAGCCCTCCGAACTAAAGGAAGAAACAGCAGATTTGCTTGATACATATCCGGTTGTTCACGGAAACGCACAGATGACGCTTTCTAGTGAGCTTCAGAAAATCCTTGCCAAAGCTGAAAAGGAGATGAATGCGTTCAAGGACGAGTATCTGTCCGTGGAGCATATTTTCCTTGCCATGGCTGACAGCGAGGGGCGCACTGGTGAAATGCTTAAAAAGCATGGAATTAACCGGAATGCCATAATGAAGGCTTTGAAAGAGGTGCGCGGAAACCAGAGGGTAACGAATCAGGACCCGGAAAGTACGATGCGCTCGCTTGATAAGTATTGCCGCGACCTTACGGCTCTTGCTCGGCAGCAGAAGATTGATCCGGTTATCGGGCGCGATGAAGAGATTCGTCGTGTTATGCAGGTTTTGTCTCGCCGGACGAAGAACAACCCTGTTCTTATTGGTGAGCCGGGCGTTGGTAAGACGGCGATTGTCGAAGGTCTTGCTCGGCGAATTGTTGCCGGTGATGTTCCGGAAAGCCTTAAAAACAAACGGCTTCTTTCGCTTGATTTGGGCGCGCTTGTTGCCGGCGCGAAGTTCCGCGGCGAGTTCGAGGAGCGTCTTAAGGCTGTTATAAACGAAGTCCAGAAGAGCGAGGGGCACATTATCCTGTTTATAGATGAGCTTCATACGCTTGTTGGCGCGGGAGCGTCGGAAGGCTCGATGGATGCATCGAATCTTTTGAAGCCGGCTCTGGCGCGTGGCGAGCTTCGTGCTATCGGTGCGACGACGCTTGACGAGTACCGCAAGTATATTGAGAAAGACGCGGCTTTGGAGCGCCGTTTCCAACAGGTGTACTGCGCGGAGCCTTCTGTAGAAGACACTATCGCGATTTTGCGCGGTTTGCAGGAAAAATACGAGGTTCATCATGGTGTGCGTATACGTGACGATGCGCTCGT
>JAIKVO010000155.1 GCA_024685655.1 Treponemataceae bacterium | reverse complement strand
CCGTGTACGCACGATTAAACATTATCCTGACGGCACGGTAAAAGGGCAGGAGATGTCCGAGATTATTAGGCAAGAACTGATTCCCTGATTCAAAAAATGACGTGCGCCCCATGTTTGAACGAGCATGGGGCTTTTTTGCTCTTAATGGCCGCTTTTGTACTAACAGCCATTTCCAAAAGCGGAAGATGGATACGCTTTAGCATATGCAGGCGGAAACATGAAATCCGCCTGCAACTAAGCTAATTAATACACAATGCAGGAACTATACCTGAACGTTTGTCAGATACTTCAACAGCTTCAATACCACCAAAAACGTCAACTTCACCGGCAGTTTGATCAAAAGCAATTCCGTAACTTCCATAGTAAAAACCTTTTTGAGGAGTACGTAATGTCCAAGAAGTCACACCTTGCTGCTCATAATGAGAAACTCCGTTTGCCTTTGCAAAGTCTGTCATTTCACGAACCAGCTCCTTGTAGGTCGTCATCAGATCTTCCCAAGTATAATCCACACCCGCCCAGAATAATGACATGGCGTTTTTTTCTGTTACTCTTGGTGCAATCTCCTTGAAACCATAATCACTTCTCGTAGCCTCAGCAACACTTAAAAGGAACACTTTGTCTTCTGTGTCATTACAAAGAGAACCGCACCACTTCTTTGTCTTCTCTCCTGTATCAAGATCATACAGATATTTATCGAAAAGCAAAGCCGCATTTGCTACATCATCTGCCGGCCGGCGGTCCTCCCGTGATATATCGACGTCAGCATAAGAGACCTTCTCGCCAGTGCTTTCAAAGCCGTTATCAACATGCGTAACAGCAATCTGAGCCTGAAGTTCCGGAGTAAAAGCTGTCTGCAAGAAACCACAAGAAACGAATTCTTCGTTCGTATTGAACTTTCCATGATAAGAGTCATATCCCCAATAGCTTGTTCCATTCAAAAACGCACGTATACGGCTGTACTCATAATTATTATGATGAATGAAATCTCCGTTATCTAGTTTTCTGAAACTCTTCTCAGGATAAAAAGAAATCATATTGTCACGGACAACCCAATCCGTATCATCAAATGCATAGTCATAAAAACTCTGAGCGGTCAGGGCGTTCTCGGCAAGAAGAAGCTTTTTCCCGCTTCCATTATAGTTAGTAGTCACCACTCTCCATTTAATTGGCTCTACTTTGAAGTATTTTGAAGTCTTCCCTGTCAAAGAAACCTTAGTTCCATCGCTGTAACGGAAACCGCCGTTCCCCTGATACCCGGAGCTTCCATTTTCCACACATTTTACATACCAGTATCCATCGCTTCCTTTGAAATACGTATGAGCTCCGACTACAACCCGTTGAGATTCATCCACTGTCACCCATTCAGCTTTTATTGTCTGCGGCCAGTCACCGAACAGGACATATGTCCAGTCACGTCCAGCAGTTCCATTCGTTCCTGCCGGAAGAACAGTATAAGGGGTTCCTACGAAAGTGTTCGAAGATAACTGGTTTGCATTTGAATTAGCAGAGACTTTCGCTTTTGCGGTAGCTGAATAAGAACCTGTTGTATTAGATGCAACAGCCGTTCCAGAGGAGCTGGAAAAATCAGACGAATTAGAAGAATTAGAAGCTGAGGATTTATCAGAAAAATCAGTGGATTTAGATGAATCAGATGTTTCAGACCTTCTTGAAGATCTGGTAGATGCTGATGATACCGATGATGAATCATATCCATTGTAATCAGACGAACGACTTACAGGATATCCCATAATAAGACCATCGAGTTCTGTTATAAATGCATCAACGCTAGTACAGGCGGTAAACATCAAAATAATTATCATTGCCACAAACAGCGTGACAACACTTTTTTGTTTAGTTCTCATTCTTTTTCCTCCAAAGGGAATTTTACAGCTGGACGCTACATTTTTGTATGTATCATATCAAGAAGGAAAGACTCTTGTAAAGATTGATTTCGGAAGCAAATTTCGCGCTTTGCGCTCGTCGTGATTTTTGGGGGAGTTGTGGGGGTAAGACTGCCATAAAGCTTTAACCCCCGCTGGAGCGTATTCGCAACGAGCGCATATGCGCGAAGTTTCTAGCGGGGCGGCGCTCCGCCCTACGAATCCTATTTGTTTTTCGTCTTAGTCGCTTTTTTTTGCAGGCTTTTTCGCCTTGGTCGCTGTGGTCGCGCCAGATTTTTTTGCCTCTGTCGCTTTCCCCTCACCTGACGATTTTACTGCCTTTTTTGCACCTTTCGCCGATTTTTCCGCATCTGCCGAGTTTTTCTTGCTTGCCGCCCCTGTCACCGGTTTACGTGCCGTGCGTGTTGCCCGCTTGCGTGTCGGCTCATCGTATTCAACCGCAGGTTTAAGCAATTTCAGCAAATCTTCCGTTTTGTACCCGGACGAAGCCAGCGCGGACAACAGTGTATCGCGTATCCGCTCTAAAAGATGAACGTTCGACTTGTCCGCAGCGAACAGCATGTACTGCAGAACAGCAGTCCACACGGCCCACTCCGCTTTTTCCTTGTTAATCCACAAGATGTTGTTGTACTGGTTTATACCGAGAATCGAGCCGGCATGTCTGTTGTTAATGAGCGAAGAAGCTGCTCTGTATGCGGCCGTCTGCCATGAAAGCTCTGAAATCTGGGTGTCACAGAACGGAGCTGTTTCAAGAAGTGCCCAGAAGAATGTGTAAAGATCCTTCGACGGAAGTCCGTAGTCGCAAAGAATATCGCGAAGTTTGCGGTCAATTCCCCAAAGTGTTATGACATTCCGAGTGTCCGTCGCAGTCGCTTTGCTTCCAAGAACATCCTGAACTGTCCATGCAATTGAATACGCTGCGAGTGCCATTATGTTGTACGGTGCCTGCTGTATTCCCTGCTTTCCGTATTCGCTGAGCGAATTGCTTATAGGTGCAGTGCCTGTGCAAAGCTCGACAATCCGCTTCGTCCGTGCCATGAACTTTTTCCATGCGCTTTCCGGAGGCAATCGTTGATATGATATACTCTTGTTCAGAACATCTTTTGAACCGTAGTTACCGTCAAGGAAAGCTGTCAATGTCTTGAAATAATCAAGAGCCATTGGTTTCACAGCTGAAAGAACCTTCGTAAGCCGCGACTGCGGTGCGGTTCCCTTGCATACTGCATCGATACCCTTAAAGAACTCTGGTGTCGCGAACAGTTTAAGAGACTTGTACAAATCTTTCAAAAATATTTCACGAATGGCTGTGTCGATGTCGTCTGTACCTTTTCCGTTCAGAGTGTCGTGAAGCAGCTTGTATTTGCCAGTGTCATCATCAGCGACCACGGTAATGTCAAGAAGCACTTGATACTCGAATCCTTGCAGACTCATAAAAAGGCCGTTCTTACGGATTTCTGGGATGGAGCGGATAAACCACTTTTCGGAATGCTGCTCGCGGAAGATGAGGTATGTGTCTTGCGTAAACGGAAGCTGCAGCGCATCCGCAAGGTCTTTTGTCTCAAAGTGCGTGCTGTCGCCGTCTTTTACTGCGTACCGACACGATGTTTTTATCCAGCCGGATTCGCACTGATAGGCGTTGTTGTAGAAAACGATGGCACGCTCGGAGCCAGCCATATTCGTGTATGCGAATACGTTTTCGTTTACCGTGCCGTTGTTCCAGACATCATAGAAGAAGAAGTTCTCAATGCCGGAGAACAAGTAGCGTTTTTTCATCAATGGGAAGATATCGTGCTTGTGGCGGTCAACCAAGTCGTAATCGGGAACTTCGTCCCTGTACGCCTTTGTGTACTCCATGCCGTATTTTTCTTCAAAGCCTTCAATCTGTCCGTGGCCGAACATCGGCAATCCCGGCATTGTAACCATAAGCGTACACACACCGAAATATTTGTCGCCCTTGCCGAACTGCGCAACGGCTGTCTCCTCATCAGGGTTGTTCATAAAGTTGACAAAGCGTTTAAGAACCTGCGGGTCAAATTCCAGCGTGTTCTTAACAGTGTCGCGGTACTTCTGGTTCTCTTCTTTTTTCAGCATGTTCATAAACGCGCTGTTGTAAACACGGTGCATTCCGAGAGTACGGACAAAGTAGCCTTCCATCATCCAGAAGGCTTCGGCAAGAAGCAGGGTGTCAGGAACTTCCCGCGCGCAACGGTCTACGACTTCACGCCAGAATTCTTCCGGTATGCGTTTTTCGAACTCGCTGTTACTAAGAGCGTGCTCGGCGCGGCTTGCGATATCACCGCCGTGTCCCGGTTCCGGGTACCACAGGCGTTTTATGCTCTTTTTAGCAAGGACCATTGCCGCGTCAAAGCGGATAATCGGGAAGTTCCGTGCGACGTGAAGGATTTTTTGAATTACTTCTTCGCGTGCTTCCGGGTTCAAGAAGTCAATTTGCGCCGTGTCGTTCCACGGCAGGCCTGTTCCGTCGTTTCCGTGGTAGATGTAGCGCGTGTCACCGGTGTAAGAGTCAACACGCTTGTAGACGACTGCACAATCTGATTTTGAGTAATAGTGGTCTTCGATATACACCTGAATACGTGGGTCTATAGATAAGTTCTCATTGTTGAACGTGTATCCAGGGAACGGACATTCGCGTGTCTGCATAAAAAGGTCGGGTCTTTCGGCAACCCACTTGGAGTCCAGTCCGGTATGGTTCGGAACCATGTCCGACGCAAGCCGGATTCCCCTGTACCAGCAACGGCGGCGCAAATTGTCCAATGCCGACCAGCCGCCAAGTTCCTGCGCAATATCGTAATCATGAAGGCTGTACGCACTTGCCGCCGCCTCCGGGTTGCCGCATTTCTGTTTAATGCGCTTGCTTCCCCAAGAGCGTTCCCACAACCCGATAAGCCACAGTCCCGTAAAGCCCGCCTGTGAAATTTGGTCAAGTTCTTCATCAGGGATTTGGTCAAGCTGCGTTATTCTGCGTTTATATTTTTTTGAAAGTTGGTCAAGCCAGACAAGCACTGTCTTTGCAAGAAGAACGACTTTCGGCATCCAGTCCTGGTCGGGGCTGAAACGCTCATATTCGTTCATCAACGAGTCGTAATTGTACGACTCCATTGGCGGCAACCCTGAGAAATTGCCGTTCCAGCCCGGTTTTTCTTCTTCGTTTATCATATCGATGCCGGAAAGCAACTTAAGAACCCAGCTGTCAAGGAGAGATGTCCAGTTCTGCCTTATATAGTCTAGCTGTCCTTTTAAACTGAGCGGACTGAAAACAGCCGGTTCCCTCATCATCGTTATAAGGTCATTTTTGAATGGTCCGAAAAGCGGCTGGCTTTTGAAAAAACTTTGGATTAAAAACCAAGCTTTGTGATAGTTTTTGTTTTTTGCAAGTTCTGCATCGGAAAAAAGCATAAGGAACGGACCGAATGCAGGGTTTTCATTCGCAAGGTGAAGAAGCATAAGCTCCTCTATCGTCGTAATTCTGTTAGAAACGCCTTCCGTCTTTCCTTCAAGATATTTTACCGCATCGATTTTTCCCTGATACACAGCAAGAGGAGGAAACTCCTCTGTGAACTGGAGAAGCATATCATCCAATACTTTTTTTCCGAATTGCCTGTCCAGATATTCCTCAAGCTGCTCGAACGCTTTTGGGTTTTCCTGCTTGCGAAATTCACTGCATACAAGATGAAGAATCTCGTCTATCAGTCCCATTGCGTTAAGCTGCCCTGCCTTTATCATTTTATTCGCTTCTAGAACAGGATCAAGCGTGGAGTTTATAGCATGCGCGAATTTCCTTACATTCGCAAAATCTGAAAAAATCACATTGCCGGAAAAAGAGAACAGTTTTCCATCAAACTTACAAATATCACGCATTTTTTTTGAAACATGAAACTCCATATATATCAGCTCCTTTTCTGTTTACCATCATGAAGTGCAGCTATTGCGGCTATGTGCTTGGTAAGCTGCACGTCTTTACTGAGCGTTTCAACAGGAACAGGCAATCTGTATGTCCAGTTGAAATCGTTCACGCTGCCCGGAACATTAATTCGTTCATCCTGCGGATTTTGCGCATAGTATGCTTCCGAAAGCCCAAGGAAATCTTGAATCGGATGTATGCAGAAAATACTCTGGCTTTGAGCGATTTTCTTGAGCAAATAATCCGCAACATCCGGTGAATAATTGCCCGGTTTGATGTTTGAAACTTGTGCAGTGGCGGCACCACAAGAATCAGCTGATGCAGCTTTCGTGTCTTTTGCCACGCGTGATTCTGCCACAGCTGCGCCATTTGCAGAGTGTGCGTCTGCTCCTGCCACACCAGGCACAGATCCCGCACCAAGCTCCAAAGATGCTCCAGCCGGCGGGAACGTCTTGTAAAAATCGGCCGCATCCGGTTCTTCCGTCCACCACAAACGCAGCGTGGAAGAATCATGTACCGATGTCGTCGTTACGCTTTTCTCAGGATATTCTTCAAACGGGATGAACGGTTGTCCTTCTTTTTCCCACAGCCTGTTCCACCGCACAACCTTGAGGCTCATTATACTAAGATCATTCAGCACGGAATTCAGAGAACGGATATTCACGCCCAAATCCTCTGCACAAGCTGTCATATTCGTGGTATCCGTAATCATGCCCAAAAGCTCACGAGCCTGTTTCTCCCAAAGGTTTTCCATATCATCGCGTTTCTCATCGATAAATTGCGCCGTTATACGCTTTTCATCATCAGAAAGCGAAGCCCAAGCAGTTGTCGCATTATAAGACCACGCAGGATAATACTGTCCGCTCTCAATCTCAATAAACATACGGTCTCGCCACTTTTTAGCAAGAACCTCGCGCACAGAAAGAGGAATTTCTTCATGCGCATAAATATCTTTATCGCTCTTAATTTCTGGCTTGAAAAGCCAAAGCTCCTCATCACCGATTCTGTCCATTATCGTATGCAAAATGCCGTGCGTACCCAGATAATCGCCGTTGTTCGCTGCTTCCACAATATTCGTCGGAACATGAGGAAGCGAAAGCCACTTTATACGCTCCTTCGAAAATCCAAGCGACTCCAGCTCCTTCATGGTGACAGGCTCATACGGCTCGGTATGTCCAAGCAGCGCAGTACACTCATTTTTCGGCACAGCCCAAATGCGGAAAAATCCTAGGATATGGTCGATTCTGAAAAGCTGGTAGAATTTCGCCGCCTGTCTAAGACGGTCGCGCCACCAAGAATAATCGCATTTTTTAAGTATTTTCCAGTTATATGTGGGGAAACCCCAGTTCTGTCCAACCGGATTCGGGCCATCAGGTGGCGAACCAGCCCTGAGCTCATCGTTGAAAAACTCAGGATGTGCCCACGCATCATGCGAATCTTCATTCATCATTATTGGGATATCGCCCTTTAGCATAATCCCCAGATTGTTCACATACTCAGAAGCCTGCTCAAACTGTTTCTCCAGGTTCATCTGGACCCACGCAAAAAAAAGATGATCCGCTTTGAGCTTCTTGTCAGCCCAGAGCTTTTCAATTTCTTCTGGTTTTATTTTGCTGTATTCATGCCACGATTTCCACGATGCTTCCAAATTGACTGTTTTAAGACGTTTGAACACGGCATACTCTTTAATCCAAGGATTTGCTGTAATCCATTTTTTTAGTTCATCACTTTTCGCAATTTCCGCGCTGTGAAGATTGTACAACTCCTTTAATATTGTATTCTTCACGTTTCTAAGCTCTTTGTACGGAAAACGCGGCAATTCATTATACTGCTTCTTGAGTTTTTTTATTTCGGAAATAATCTTCTTATGGGCTGGATCATCACATCCGACAAACTCCGGCAATGATTCTATGCTGATATAAATCGGATGAAGAGCTGATGCAGACAACGCGCTGTATGGCGAGCTTTCAGTTCCTGTATCGTTTACAGGTAGTAGCTGAATAACCTTCAACGATGATTTTTTGCAGAAGTCTGCGAACGGAATTATATCTAGAAATTCACCGATTCCAAAACTTTTTTTTGTCCGCAATGCTCCTACCGGAACAGAAACGCCTGTCATTTTCATTATAAACCGATTTACTCCTTTGTAAATTCTATATCAGAATCCATTGTATAGCATTGCAGTAAAAATGCAATATTAAAAAAAAAATCATCAAAAAAAACTATTTTCTTAAAATTCTTCTTTACGATTCAAAAAATCACTTTATATTAACCTGTGCAAAAACACATTTTTCTCTCAACAAAACCTAACACATTTTTCAGGAGTTTCACAGATGATAAGAAAAGAACGTTTCAACAAACGCAGTACAGTTGGTATAACCGACATGAATCTGGAAGATTATTATGCATCTGCATATTATCTGTATTGTATTTCTGAACTGCTCTCTAAATTATCAGACGAAGTACCCGATTTCGATGGAACCTTATATATCCCTCATATCCGTCTTTTTTTGAATCTTGCAAAACGCATGAACAAACTTGATGATGTTGCCAAATTTCTTGTTAAGATTGTGGAAAAAGCCGAAGAAAAGGGCGTTCTTACACGTATTTCACAAAACGAGACTACAAAAAATGGAAATGAAACTTCTTCCTCACACCGCTTTGACAAATACACCAGAGACATCTACTTTGATGACACAGATATCCCATATGAATATACAGAAGACAGCTCTATAGACCGTAATTTACCGAGCAGGGATTTTAAAATCACTCCTCTGTTAATCAACTTGTACCGCTGCTTATTCACTATGGAAGATTCATATAACTTTTTTGCACGGCTTATAGCGAATTTTCTTTTGCTCAAAGAGAAGACTCCAAATTTCTCTATGCTTGAGACCGTACCATCTTATGTAAAAAAAGCTTTGAATAATATCAGAAGAGTTTCATTTCTGGGAAAAGCTTTGAATCTTTCAAATCAAGAAAGCAAATTACTTCTTTTTTTATACCGTTGCGCGATTTCTCAACCAATTGTATTTTCCGATATGTCTGCTGAAATAAAATCTCAATTTCTCAAAACAGCATTGGACATAACAGCCAGTGAATACACGGTAATGATAAGACCAAGCGGAGCTTTACGTTCTTTTGGCTTTATTGATGAGAACGTTGTAATTCAGGACGATACAATTGATTGTATTGCAAATAAAGATCTGAATGTGTTTTTCTCGGATCTTGTAAAAGAAACAGACTGTTCTGGGGCATACAAGCTTTCCAGTTATAACGTCGATAAAAACGCAAGCATGATTATGCAAAAAATGCTTTCAGGTTCGGAAAATATTTCTCTTCTTTTGTACGGAAAACCAGGCAGCGGAAAAACCGAATACGCAAAATCATTGGCAGCGGCCTCTGGGTTAAAACCGCTTGTCTTCAAAAACGAAGCGGAACTTACGCACACTACAAAAAATTCCTCCAGAGACAATGTTCTTTGCCGCCTGAACCTTTTCCTTTCGATAAACCGTCCGGACACTGTTCTTATTATTGATGAAGCAGACACTATTTTGCAAACAAGGGATGCCAGTTTTTTTGGAATTGTTACCCCTTCAATAACAAAAGGCACGATAAACAAAATGCTTGAAAAAGGAAAGAATAAAATCATCTGGATTGTAAATTTTACGAATCAAATTGATGACTCAACTTTGCGGCGCTTCAATTTCTCTTACAAATTCGACTCAATGTCACGCGAGCAATTGCGCTCAATAACAACGAACAAACTCAATTCATTGCACTTGCCACCAAAAACAAACACAGAAATTCTTAACCTGATTGAGAAATTCAACGTAACAGGTGCTTCTGTAGACAACGTAGTAAAAACAATAAAAAGCATCAGAGAAGAAGTTTCCGAAGAATCAGAGCCGTTTTTAGGTTGCATAAAAACAATCCTCAAAGAAAATTCCATTTTAATAAACGGCAAGTCCAAAATGCGTGAGACTGTCAGCAAAAGCTACGATGCCCGCGCACTGAACGCAAGTATGGATCCAGAAAAGATTGTCCGCATGATTCAGAATGCACAGCGTTTTTCGGAAGAAAACCGTTGTGGCGCACATGCTAGCGAGAACGGAATCAGAATGCTTTTTTATGGATTAAGCGGAACCGGTAAAACAGAGTTTGCCCGCTATATTGCAGAAAAACTCAACAAAAAAATTCTACTTAAACGGGCAAGCGATATTCTTGACAAATATGTAGGCGGTTCTGAGCAGAAAATTCGCGAAGCATTTGAGGAAGCTGACCGAACCGGGAGCATTCTTCTTTTTGATGAAGCAGACAGTTTTTTTGCCGACCGTAAGGGCGCTGAACACAGTTGGGAACGAACTCAAGTCAATGAGTTCCTTACCCAGATGGAAGAATTCGGCGGCATATTGATTTGTACAACAAACCTCAAACAAATTATGGACAGCGCGATGAACCGCCGTTTCCATATGATTGTAGAGTTTAAGCCCCTCTCCGCAGACGGAATACGTTGCATGCTTGATCGGTATTTCCACTCATTCAGTTTCAGCGATGAAGAAATACACCGATTGGAATGCCGCTCCAGTATTACCCCAGGTGATTTCGGTGTACTTGCTGGCAGAATGCGCTTTATGGACAAAGAAAACCTGAATACAAGCTATATTATTGACGAGCTTTGTATCATTCAGGACGAAAAGAATAACAGCAGCTCCAGTAATAAAATCGGCTTCGCTATGTAAAGGAACTGCTGGTTAATTCTTAGTGCCTTAATCAGCGGTTCCTTAAAGCTCTGTACACAACTCTGGAGACGGTTCGTAATCGTTACTCAAATTGCATTTTATATCAGATAATTCGATTTTCGAACCGTCGCACAGAACAGAAGCCCGCCGTATGCATGTGAACAGTTCCCTTACGTTTCCTGGCCAAGTATATGACATTAGACGCTGCAACGCATTTTCTGAAATTCCTTTGTTTGTTTTTTGCAAAATGCTGTCCACAAGAATCGGAATATCAGAAATCCGTTCACGTAACGTAGGAACCCTTACCGGAAGCCACGTAAGCCTGTAAAACAAATCTTCCCTGAATTTCTTTTCTTTCACAAGCTGCCGAAGGTTCACATTACATGCGCTAATAATGCGTACATCAGGTTTGTACGTTTTGTGCGTGCCAATTCTTTTACATTCCATGTTCTCGGAAATGCAAAGCAAACCTTTCTGCACATCCAGCGAAGCGCACTCTATTTCATCTAAGAAAACTGTCCCGTGCTCCGCTGCTTCAAATAAACCGGGATAATTTCTTGCATCAGTGTAGGAACCGACAGTCGTACCAAAAAGAGTGCTAGCCGCAAGATTTGTAGGAATTGAACCGAGATTCTCCCATAAAAACTGCTTGTCCTTTCGCGCTGAATGCTTCCAAATTGCAGATGCGAGCAAATTCTTTCCTGTTCCAGTCTCTCCGTACAAAAAAACCGGGAACTCCGTCTCCGCAAAACGCAAAAGATTATTCTTCATTTGCTTGACAATTTCTGATTCACCCAAAAAAGAATCAAAACTATTCGCAACGATACATAAATCACTTTCAAGCCTTTCTTTTTCTTGTTCCACAGAGATGTGAAAAGGGTAACTCTGCAAGATTTTTTGAATTCGCCTGAATAAAAAGGAAATACTACAGGGAAATTCCACAAACCCATTGAATCCGCGCCGAAAATATTCTATCCCTATATACACAGAAGATTTTCTTGAAATAACAACTACCGGGATTTTCTTAAAATGAAAGATGATATCCTCTATAACCGAGGATGCCGTCGCATAATCTATCAAGCCAGCATCAATAAGTGCAAAAGAAAACTTTTTGATAGGCTCAATCTTGTTTATTTCTTGCAAATCGCAAAAAAAAGCAAAATGGATGTTAAAACTCTCAAGACGTTTACATAGCTCAATAATCTCTTTGTCTTTTGAAAACAAGCACGCACGAGTAAGCATCGTTAGCTCCTAACCCTATAGGGGCCTTTTCTGTAGAATCGCAAAACACATTAAGTTTCAAAGATTCCAGTATACTTAAAACTTTCTGCAATAATGCCAAAAATTAATTTGCCCAGATGCTGCTCATGATGCTGTATGAAAAATCGGATAGGACAATACTTTTTTAACAATACCCTATTATGATTTTAAATTATTGAGATTTTACTGCTTGAAGATTTCTTACTTAAAAAGCCTCCATATTAAAAGCAAAGTTTTGTACCACATATAAGGGAAAATTAAAAATATTTTCAGCGGATTACGAATCACTTCTGACCATATTTCTCTCCCTTTTTCAAATGTTTCTTTAGAAATACGTTTCTTTCTTACGGACAGGATATCAAGAACATCCTTGTAATAAACGAAAAAGCTTGTTCCAAACTGGTTTCTGTTCTCGAAAGCCCATGTCTCACCATGCCGAATACCGTCACCGATAAGCACAAGAGCCGGATTCGACTTATACACTGCCGATATAATATCTTTTTCTACGCTTTTTGGATAATATCCAACATACCTGCCGACAATTTGCAGTCCAGGATATGTTGCACGGATATTCCGCTCTGAATCCATAAGTGAAGATTTTTTGCCGCCAAGAAGATATATAGACTTATACCGCGACTCAAGAAATGTCAGGATAGAAATGATTGTAGAAAACGGATTATAACGAACCGGAGCTTGTTTTTTCAAGAACAAAGCACCTTTTACAATGCTTTTGGAAACAGGTAACACAAGCGCAGCATTTTTAAGGCACTGCATATAAACATCATTACGTTTTGCCTTAAGCAAACCCCAGACAGAAAGAAAAACAATTTGTTTTGTTCCGGCTTTTTCATAAAGAGAGAATATGACATCTTCCAAATTTTCCGGTCTTACAACATCAACCGGAACACCAAGTACTTCTATGCGGGTACATTCATTCATTTTTATAATCCTTAGCTGGCGGGAAGTAAAAAAGCAAACGCTTCAAAAACTCCCGATAATTATCAATCGGCAGAAAAGAACTGTTGGATTACTGCAATTCCATAAAGGGATGCTGTTTCTGCTCTAAGAACGTTCGTTGTAAAGTGAAGCGGCATAAAACCTGCTACCAAAAGCACTTTTCGCTCATCATCGCTGATTCCGCCTTCACAGCCAACTGCAATGGCGGCGGCAGAAACACTCGTTTTGTCAATGCGAGAAAGCGACTCTTTTCCACAGGATGGATTCTCGTCCAAAATAAACGCGCACGAATTGCCTGCGTTTGCAGTTTTGTCAGTTGCGGCACCATCAGGCGCAGTTTGCGCACTGTTGTCCAAACTACTAGATACGGCAGTTTTACCCGTGCTCTCGGCGCGTTTTTTCCACATATCTGCCGCCGCCCTAACACTCATCACTTCTTTTATTTCTGTCGCAACTGCCGAACCGCTCTGCTGTCTGGCTTCCCGAATTATCCGCTCCCACCGCTCTTTCCGCCCGGAAGAATCGTTTTTTACAGAAAACGCTCCGGAAATCGGAACTATATAGCGAACTCCGCACTCGGTCGCCTGCCTGACGATAAGATCCATTTTCTGCGGCTTCGGCAAAAACTGGAACAGCCACAGTTCTGGCATCCGGTCGGCAAACCCTTGAACTTCGGAAGCTTGAACCCCCTGCGTAGTTTTGCCGGAATTAGTCGTGCCGTAAAGCGACTTGCCTCCACTAAAATCTGCCTCGCTACAAGATTGTACTGGTTCCGGCGAAACAAGACGCAAAACCGCTGACATCTGCTGTTGCTGTACTCGCTCCACAAAAAAGCGAACGAGATTTCCATCAGGAAGTCTCGCATCAAGCTCCTCTCCTTCAGAAAAGCGAAGCACCTTCACCAAATACCGGTAATTTTTTCCCTTAACGATGAGTTTTCCAGAACTGTCTGGGAAAGAATCGCATAAAAACTGCCGCATTATTCCGCCGTTGATTCCGAAGATTCTCTTTCAAGCTCAATTTCTTTCAGTGTCTTTACCGATGACAAAAGAGTTGCGAAATCTTTTCTTAATACAGTCTCCAACGCGGCTTTGAGCTGAGTATCAAATTCATAGTCGTACAACGGATCTTCACGCGTTCTGTTGGCATAAACACGGATAATCCGGCGCAAGTAAAACTTGTCCATCGGATAATCCTTGGCAAGTTCTTCAGCATAAGCAGCAACATCGCTTTCCGTCATTCCAGGATGCTCCTGTACATACGGATAAAGCACATTGTCGTTCATTAACTTAATATAAATCTCTTTGTCTTCATCGGACATTTCTGGGAATGAAACTTCAAGATCCGGCGGTATGCCTATTCCATCAATATTACAGTCTGTAGGAGAATAATATTTTTCGACCGTATATTTCGCACCGTCCTTGAACCCAAGAGAAAGACTCTGCTGAACGGAGCCTTTGCCATAAGAACGCTCACCGACAAGATACGCAACCTTAGCATCTTTCAAAGCTCCGGCAAGAACCTCGGACGCGCTCGCCGATGTTCCGTCAATCAGAACAACAATTGGCATACCGGCCGGTACAACAGTGCGACGTTTTGACGCTTTGTACTCTGACTTAACGACACCGTTCCGCCCTTTTGTAGAAACAATAATGCCTTCGTCTATGAATTTATCTGCCACAAGCTCAGCACCGAACAAAACCCCGCCACCATTTCCACGTAAATCGATAATCAGCGAATCGTAGTTCTGTTCCTCGAAATAATCGAGCGCTTCCTGCACTTTTTTGTCTGTAAGGCCAGAAAATTCAAGGAGCTTCAAATATCCTGTCTTTCCGGTACTTTCAGTTATCATTCCATACTCAACCGTGACAGTTTCTATCAAAGCCCGCTCCAGTACTACAGAAAACTCCATATCTTTTCCACGCCGGATTGTAACCTCAACACTCGTTCCTACAGTTCCGCGGAGAAGCCCCAGAACCTCGTCCATTGTGATTGTCGAAGTATCTACATCTCCAATCGCTATAATTAAATCTCCAGACTCTATTCCGGCGTACCAACCAGGAGTTCCCTTTAATGGCGACGAAACGAGCACATATGCTGGTTCATCGGGCGTTGAAACTGAAAGTTTTGAAATTTGCAGCCCCACTCCGCCGAAACTTCCGGTCACAGTGTCATCCATGCTGCGCTGCTGAGACGAGTCAAGATACATGGTATGAGGATCCCCGAACGCATCCATAAGGCCTCTCATTGCGCCTTCATAAAGAATCTTTGGATCCACCTCGTCTATATAATTCGAATAGACATAATTAAATACACTATAAATCCATTCTGCGTAAACGCGCGGATCAACTTCACTTTCAGAAGCAGATGCCACTGAAGACAAGCCAGAAACATTCGTTGAAGAAGCAGATTGTGCAAAAACACCAGGATCTATAACAACAAGCGCAGCAACTATCAATGCCACTGCAACTATTATAATTCTTCCTTTTTTATCCATATATTTTATTTTAGCGCATTTATATTGCGCGGACAAGGTCTCTTGACGTTACGGCCCTATCTTTTTAAACTTTACCTGTGAGAATATCCATCGTCATTTATGAATTGTTCCGTTTTATAACTATACTCTATTCAAAACCTGAATTTAACATTCAGATACTTCCTTTTTCATGGTATGCCACAGCACCGCTTGCTTTTTTACCTGCAATTCTTGCATATCTGACTTTTTTTCACTCAAAAGAAGACAAAACTACGTGTGAGTTTCTTTACATACTCTCTAAAGTTCTTATGATTCCAGGTTTTATCGCTTATTTTATAGAAGATATTCCATATGCAGTTGCGCTAGGTAAAAGCAACAACTTTTATTCTGTAAAATATTTGTTTGTAATCGCGCTATTTTTACTTATAGATGTTATCCTTATTATTTTTCTTACGATAATAATAAGGAAGAAACAGAAGAATTTTCAAAAGTCAGATTATACATCGGGCGAACCCCAAATCAGTCAATCAGATACAGATTCTGATAAATGCTCGGATGAAATCTGACGCTTCTTATATCACATGGGTACGGAAGGATATTAATGCAGATAATACCAGTAGCAAGCGGAAAAGGCGGTGTCGGAAAAAGCCTCTTCTCAGCAAACCTTGCAATAGCTCTTGGACGTGCAGGGAAAAAAGTCATTCTTGCTGATCTTGATTTGGGAGCTTCCAATCTACATCTTGTAATCGGACAACAGTCTCCAAAAGTTGGAATAGGCACGTATATCGCAGGAAAATCAACTCTTGAGGAACTTATCACTCCCACGGATTACAACAATGTGTATTTCATAGCCGGTGACTCCGAAATTCCAGGGCTTTCCTCTCTTAAATTATCTCAAAAAAACTCACTTATTAAACATTTCCAGGATTGTCAGGCAGATTTTTTAATCCTCGATTTAGGAGCTGGAACGCATCTTTCTATTCTGGACTTTTTTCTGCTTTCACCACAAGGAATTATCGTCTCTGCGCCTACTGTCACAGCGACACTGAACGGATATCTTTTCCTAAAAAACGCAGTTTTCCGCCTTATGTCGAATTCTTTCAAAAAGAATTCGCAAGCGTACAAGTATCTTGAGCAACTAAAAACAAACGCAAACTCTCTCCAAAAGCTGTATATTCCTAAACTGATGGAGGCGATTCAAAAAATAGACCCTGCCAGCGCAGCAGTTTTTGAGCACAGGATAAATCAGTTTCATCCGCGCCTTATCATGAACATGATTGAAGATCCGAAGGATGCGGAAAAAGCCTATCGAATCCGCCGATCATGCCAAGAATATCTGGGACTTAATTTGGAACATCTTGGTGTTCTTTATAAAGACCCGATGCAAGACGTCGCACTTGCCTCGCGCTTGCCTATTACAGTTTACAAGCCGCAATCCATTCTTTCGCAGGCCATTTTCCGAATTGCAGACAAAATAATCCAATCGGAGACAATCAAATTCGATAATGAACTTGCGGATGACTCATTCGCAGCCGCCGATACAGAAGCAGAACAGGATTATTCTTCAAAAATGACGTATGTAGAAGATTTGCTTGGATCAGGAGCTCTTACAATGAGCGAACTTGCTGATACAATCAAAGCACAGCAATACGATATAACTCAATTGAAAAACGAGAATATTCTGCTTAAGACAAAACTACTTAAAGCAATTCAACAAGGATACCGAGTATAATGCCTCTTTACATCAATTACCCGTCATGGTTAAGTCCACAAATCTTTTCAGGAGTAAAATTCTTAAGTCTGTTCCGTTGGTATGGACTTATGTATGTTTTTGCGTTCGTAACTGCTTTCCTTGTTTTCAAGAAGCAAGTGAAGGAAGGTGCTTTAAATACTCAGAACCACATCGTCACAGATGATGATGTCTTCAGTTTCTTCACTTTCTCAATTGTATTTCTCCTAATCGGGGCAAGACTTTTTTCTGTTCTTATTTACGACACTTCCACGAAATACCTCACAAAACCCTGGCTCATTTTCTGGCCATGGGATGAAAACTGGAATTTCACGGGTATAATGGGAATGTCATATCACGGTGGATTTGTCGGTGGTTTCATCGGCATGGTGATATGGTGCAAACGCCACAAACAGCCAGTATTCAAATGGATAGATGCGATGGGTATCGCTATTCCGCTTGGTTTTACGTTCGGACGCATAGGAAACTTTCTTAACGGCGGCGAGCTGTACGGTCGAATAACAACAATGCCATGGGGTTTTCTTTTCCCACAAGCACCGCTTTTCTCTCGTACAATTCCTTGGGTTGACGAGTTTGCAAAAGCCGCAGGACTTCCTGACGGAACAGGACTTGTAAATCTGCCCCGGCATCCAAGTCAGCTTTACGAAGCCTTTTTTGAGGGCATCTTTTTGTTCGTTATCTTTTGGCTTATTCGCAAAAAAAAGCCCTTCGACGGTTTTTTTATAACGATGTATTCTTGCGGCTACGGTCTTGTCCGCTTCATAATTGAATATTTTAGAGAACCAGACGCTTCGCTTGGTTACCGCATTGCAGTAGATAAAGATGCCCCGCTCTATTTGAACCAATCTTTGCTGAATATTTCCACAGGGCAGATTCTTTGTCTTCTGATGATAATCGGCGGTCTGCTTTTCTTTGCAGTTATGATGATCCGCAAAAAGAAACTCGCTGACGCAAAAACTACTACCGCAAAAGTTACGCACGACGCACAAGTCGCACCGAAACCCACAAAGGCACAAAAAAAACGCTGACACATCGTATCAGCGTTTTTCACTTCGCAAAAGGCGCACATATTTTAATGCGCGCCCGCGTTCTTGTTCTATAATTCTCAGCCTGCAATTACCTTTGCAAGGTTTTCAGCTGTGAAACCCATAGCCTCTGCAACTTTTGCATAAGGGCCAGACTCACCGAATCTGTCGATGCAGAACAGGCAGCTGTCATCAGTAACAAGGCCTTCCCAGCCCATCTTTGTACCAGCTTCAGCAGCCACAACACGTTTTGCATCACCGATGATCGTCTTTTTAAGCTCAACAGGCTGTGACTTGAACAGCTCGCGATCCATTACAGACACAATCCGTACTGTTTTTCCAGTTACAAGAGGAGCTGCTGCCAAAGCAAGCGCAACCTCAGAACCTGAAGCAAGAACAGTTACATCCGGCTTGTCGCCACCTTTCTTAACGATGTATGCACCGCAACGAATTGTGTTGCGCCAATCCGGGTCTTCTTTCTCGAACACAGGCAGATTCTGGCGTGTAAACGCAAGACAAGTAGGCTTATCTTTTGTATCCGCAGCGATTTTCCAAGCCTCAACAGACTCTTCCGCATCAGCAGGGCGCAAAACCTGAACATTCGGCATTGCACGGAGTGCTGAAATAGTCTCAATAGGCTCATGCGTAGGACCGTCTTCGCCGACGTAAATTGAATCGTGCGTAAGGATATAAATTACCGGCACCTTCATGAGGGCAGAAAGCCTTAATGCCGGGCGCAAGTAGTCGGCGAACACAGCGAATGTCGCACAGAACGGGCGAAGTCCGCCGTGCAATGCGATACCGTTACAAATAGCTGCCATAGCAAACTCGCGTATACCAAAGCGGATATAGCGTCCATCACGGTTCTCAGGGTTGTAATCCTTCGTTCCGTTTTTCGTTACGTTCGGTCCCTGAAGGTCAGCTGAACCACCTACAAGGTTTGAATACTCGTTTGTTACTGCTGTAAGTGCAGCACCAGAAGCATTTCTTGTAGCAAGGGAATCGCCTACTTTGTAAACAGGGAATTCAGCCTTTCCTGTAGGCTTTCCTGCATACCATGCATCCCATTCTGCTTTTTTCTCCGGGTATTTCGCTGCCCAAGCGTCAAAAGTCTTTTTCCACTCTGCTTCTGCTGCAGCAAAAACAGGCTTTTTATCATTGAAATATGAGACTGCTTCTGGAGCAATAAAGAAATCTGCGTCAGCAGGAACACCAAGCTCTTTACGAGCAGCTTCAATACCCTCCGGACCGAGCGGTGCTCCGTGTGCCTTTGCAGTTCCGGCCACAAGCGGGCATCCCTTACCAATTGTTGATTTCAGCATGATAAGTGAAGGTTTGTCTGTATCTTTCTTAGCCTCAGCAACAAGTTTCGCAATGCCTTCCATGTCATACATAGAACCGCGAAGAACCTGCCAGCCGTATGCCTCGTAACGCTTTGCAATATCTTCAGTGAAAGCAAGGCTTGTTGAGCCGTCAATTGTGATATAGTTCTCATCGTAGAAAACGATGAGCTTACCGAGCTTGTTTGTTCCGGCAAAACTTGATGCCTCAGAAGAAACACCTTCCATAAGACATCCCTCACCAACAAGCGCGTATGTGTAGTGGTCTACGATTTTATAGTCATCTGTGTTAAAGTGAGCGGCAAGCATAGACTCTGCAAGAGCCATACCTACAGCCATAGAAACACCCTGTCCGAGCGGACCTGTCGTTGCCTCAACTCCGTCCGTAGCTCCTGCTTCCGGATGTCCCGGACACTTCGAACCAATCTGACGGAATGTCTTTATCTCATCAAGTGGCAAATTATATCCGCTCAAATGAAGAATCGAATACAAAAGCATAGAGCCATGACCTGCAGACAATACAAAGCGGTCTCTATCCGCCCACTTTGAATCAGCAGGATTATGCTTCATTATCTCACCATACAAAACAGCTGCAAGCTCTGCAGCACCAAGAGGCAATCCTGGATGACCAGATTTTGCTTTCTGAATTGCGTCCATCGAAAGGGTCCGAACAGAAAGCGCGACTTTTTCAAGAGCATTAATATTCATCGTTTCACTCCCAATTATGATTTTAAAAACACCGGACATAGCAAACAAAAACTATCCGACGTTAAATAATTTACAACCTTTACCCAAATAACGTGCATAGCAGACAAAATTAAACATCCACTCACACACAAAACACAATTATTCGCCTAAAACCTTTTATCTTCCGGTGGCAAAATTCGGTTTACAGCATCAGCCAGAAAATCAGCAGAAGGTTTTCCTGCAAGGATATCACAAAATTCCTTGTTTTGTATAAGATAAGCCAATCTTGACAAGATTTTCAAATGAACTTTTGACGTGCTTGACAATATGGTAAAAAATACAAAAACAGGTTTTGGATCCGGAGCTTCCATTGAAATGGCCTTCTTCGGGTAACATACAATAATGCGCTGTTCATCTTCATTTTTCAATAGGGGATATCTCGGATGAGGTAATGCCAATCCGTTTCCCACTGCAGTACTTATTAATTCCTCACGCTGCATAAGCTCTGTATACAGCATTTCGCTAGACAAATACTCAGGCAGCGGCTGACTTTCAGCGATAATCTTGTATAATTCCGCAGGAGTCTCGCCCTTAGCATTAAAAATAACACCACCCTTTTTAATTAGCTCACCAATGTCCAATTCGTTTTCCATTTTAATTTTCCTTATATATGTAAGCCGCATCTTTTTAAGTTAAAAATGAGACTATTAAAACTTCCTCAAAAATCACGTTTCATTACAGATTCCAATGCCGGCCGAATGTCTTCAAAACTATATTCCATGCCTTCAATAGATAATCTCGAAGAATCAAGCTCTTTATCCGTCAAATTCTTTTGGAACAAAAGACCGCTTATCAACTTTGCCGTATGACCGAACAATTGAGACAAAACAATAAGCTCATGCTGCGGCATATTCTGAACTTGTACAGGGCACCGATCCAACCTACACACAAGCGTCAACAACCTTGAATACAATTCCAACGCACGATGCCGCACTTCACCGACTTCGTAATCCGCGAACCAGTTATATTTTTTGTTCACTTGTTCGCGTTGCTTATGCAGCCTGAGCAGCAAAAGTCCTTCTTGCCATTTATTAAGATATCCGCAGTCCTTCACTATTCGCGGCAAAATAAGGGAGGAATCATTTTCTTTCAAGTAAAGAGAATCCCGTATGTACGCTTCAAGCATAAATTCCGGAATCGGCAAATTGAATGTATCGTACAATGTTCCTTCAGTGATATTCTGATCATCCGGATCACTTCCCCATTTTCCAGCAGCTGGCACATCCTCATTCAAAAACCAAAGACGACTTTCAACACCATATTCCACCAATCCTATTTTATCTGATTGGTTCAAGAATTCTTCCACAGAACCACATTCCGGTCCCGTAAGCGAAAACATGTTGTCCACGAAAACGTATGCAAGCTGCTCCTCAATGCTGCTGCAAGGCCCGTACATCCTAAGCGATTCAGACAAAGCATGCTCGAACGTTTTGTTCCATTCCGCACGAGCCTGCTCCGCTGCTGTCTCCTCAAAACGGTTCGCCTTTTTCTCGCATCTAGGTTCAATTACAATATACCCTTCATCCCAATCCATAACATACAGACGGATCCAGTCTCCATAAGTGAAATTCCACCGTCTGTACAAGGGTTTCATGTTAAGAACCGTAAGCTTCATCACAGACGGCAACATAAAATCGTTCTCAGCGAAATTCTTATCCGAATTACAAGAATCCATCGCCAAATACTGAGCCGAATATTCCTCACCGTAAAGATTATAATGCTTCAAAAGCTCCGCAAGAGGGAATTCTCCCACCATAGACCTTATAATTTTGTTTTCACAAAGAAAAGTCAGCTCATCAGGAAGCATCTCTTGATCAACAAAAGGCATGCATCGGTCACCCGGAATCAAAATACCGTTGTCAACTTCGAATTGTGTTGGTTTGATAGCAAAATAACGGCCCGTAAAACATCCGGCGCGCGAAAGATATTGGTTTTTTGAAACCTTAAATACATTGGGATGTGTTTCTATATACGCACCAAAATTGTCAGGAAGAGAAATAACACCTTGTTTTTCAAGAAACTGTCGTAATGTTCGTAACGTAAAAGTTGTAATCCGCTGCCTCAAGAACAACTCAACGTCAAATTCCATCACTTCGTCTATCATACACTATAAATATAACAACTTTTTCAATAAAAAACTATCAAAAAAACGGAATATACGATGGAAAAAAAGTTTTCGATTTTTTAAATTGGGGCATCCTGCCGGTCAGTTTCACTCCCCGGCAGGCCGGGCGTTTCGGGGTTTCGCGCTCACGCGCTCCATTCGCTGCTTAACGCAGCGAACGTTCCGCCCCTACAATCCCTTGCCCTACAACTAAATTACGCGGACATCCTCAATTTCAGCGCCAGTCTTTCTGAACGCTTCCTCAACCGCTTCTTTTGTAAGCCCCGTAACTTTGCATGTACAGCGCCGCTTAGAAAGGTCATCCGCCTCACTCGTTACAAGCGACACAATATTGCCGGAACCTTCCGCAATATATGCCGTAAATTTTGCAAGCTGACCAGGTTTCTCGTTCAAAATAGCCGTAATACGCACACCGTTGTATCTTGCCCCGAACATATCAACAAATTCGCGGAACAAATCGCTTTCAGTTATAATTCCAACAAGCAAATCGCCTTTCATTACAGGAAGGCATCCAACATCGTTATCAGCCATTATGCGGGCAGCTTCCTCAACAACCTCGTCTTCCTGAACAGAAACAACTGTTTTCGTCATTATTTTCTCAACTTTCAGCTTTGAAAGAAGATAACCTATCTCAAAGATATCGAGCGTCGTTGCATCCGAAGGACTTGCCTTTGCCAAATCTTTCCTTGTCAGAAGCCCAACAAGACGGTCATTTTTATCAAGAACCGGCAACTTCCCGATTTTTTCTTTTTCCATAAGAGCTTTTGCGTCTGTCAAAGAAACATCAGGACGGACAAAAACAGGATTTTTTTTCATAACACTTGCGACTATCATATTTCCTCCAACAAACAAACTGTTCAAGGGCGTGGTAGCACACACGCATAGCGCACGAGCGCATTCAGATAAATGCGATACGCTCAAAACGCGAACGGCCGCACCACCCACCACAAATCAGTATACCACGAAAGTCCGTGCAGTCAAGATTTGCCTAAAACACTAATTGCATTGAATTGATTTCATCGTGAAGAGATTTTTCGACAAAACTGTTCAAAGACAACCCAGTTTTTTTTGCCGCCACAACGACCTGGCTATGAAATGACGGCGTAAGTCTGACATTGAATCTTCCCGAATAAGGTTTTTCTGGCTCCACTCCATCTTCCTTGCACCATTCAAAATAATCATTCACAGAAGCATAATGTTTCGAGCAAGCTTTGCTACAAACGCTTGAAACTGTCCTGTGAAGCTACATCGGGATTGTTGATTCTCTTTAATGGCTATAGTATTTTAGTACTCGCTATAAAAAATACTAGCTTATAATATTTGGCTCATAAAACAACTCCCAGTCTTCATAGAGAGATAAAAAGCCTCTCTTATCTCCTGTTTCAAGTGTTTCAAAAACAATATGAAGCCTGTTTTTTAAGGTTCCATCGGTTATGTTTTCTTCTTTTGCTATAGTTGAATACTTTTCACCTGTTTGAATGCGTTTTAAAATTCTGCAATCCCGTTCATTAAGGTTTTTGAATAATGCGATATTAAGCTTTTTATCTTCTGAGACTAGTGTATTTGTAAAATATGCATATAAGAAAAATGTAATTAACCCAATAACAAGTAGAACACCTATATCTGTAATTAAATAGTTAATAAAATTATAAAAACCAAACCTTACCTGTGCAATAAATAAACTTAAAAGAAAAATGCTAAAAATTATCAGTTTTGTTTTTTTATGCTTTTTAAAAAATCCTCTAACAAATAGTAATACTGTTCCCAGAAAAAACATTAAGATTCCCATATAGTTTCTTGGTTCGAAGGGAATAATTGATACAGAGTAAATGAGTGCTATAACCGCCAATAACCCGAATTTTTGTGGCCAAAATATAAGTAAAACAAAAAAAATAGTTACAATTCCATTAAACAATAAATTGAATAAAAGATCATAATCAATTTTTTCAGCAGTTAAAATGGAACGCAAAGCACCTTTATAAATTCCCCAAATTTCTGTAGATAAAAGAAATAATGAGCAACATAGAGAAATAATTCTAAAAAAACGTAAGGCAAATTTTGTATAAACAACTTTATATCTCATTCAGAACTCCCATTTTGCTAGAGGAGGACTAAAATATTGATCAATTTCAGGACAATCTATTTCTTTAATTTTTTCTAGTATCTTTTTTTTCAGATTTTTATAATTCCATTTTCCGTTAGCAATAGGGTTGTAAATTCCTTTTTTTAAATCTTGGATTTTTGAACAGTTGTAACCTTCAATCATAATGTAAGCGAGTATATTCATCCCATGATTAATTATAGTCCTGTTTCCACCTTCAAAATTAGTAATACACCGAAGCCGAGTAAAAAGATCATCGTCATCAGATGGTAAATGAGAGAAGTATTTTTGGAAACCTTTGATTTCAGCCTCATAAATGCACAAATGAGCTATAGCAGTGCGCTCTGGTTCATTGCAACCCGCTACAAATGGGATAGTTGCAATTATTTTTGCAGTGTTACTGTTATAAAAGATTTCAGTTTCTTT
>JAIKVO010000149.1 GCA_024685655.1 Treponemataceae bacterium | reverse complement strand
TACAATCGTCTATTAATGGGAAATGTCTGTAGTTCATAACGCGATTATAGCACGATACGACAGAAATGTGGTCGAAATTAGCTTATGCAAACTTGTTTTTTAGCGAGGTTTTGCTTTCGCTGTCACCCTGTGTGCGGAAGTTAGTTCCTCGCTACGATCGTCAATACTTCCCGCACAGGGAACCTGACAGCTACGCAATACGTCGAATAAAAAATGGATTTTATGAAAAATGGCGAAAAGGAACGTAGCGTGGGTGCAAAAACACGCTGTTTGTGGCCGCCGCGATAGCAGCATCTTTAATAGTTCCCATGCCACAAACAGCGTGTAGCGCGAAATCGCGCGGTTTTGCCGCCCCGCTACGTGACTGAAAGCCATTTTTTATTGAAAGTATTTATACTGCGTAAGCTCTGTCGTATCGTGCGCCCCTGTGTTGTCGTGACCGCTTCTTTGGGTTATACTGAGTATGTTGTGAAAAACAAACGGAGGAAAAAATGGTAGCAATTATAATCGGACTTATTCTTATAGCGTTTACAGTTGCAGCTGCGCTTCCGTGCTTCCTCAATTGGGGTTCGGAAATTATTATGTTTCTTAAAGGATGTGCGCCTGTTCTTTCTGCGCTTATAGGAATTCTTGCAATTTTTATAGGAGTTGCAGATATAAAAGATAAAAAAGAAGCAGCAAAAGAAGAAGAGGCTTCAAAAAAATACGAGGAAGAGCACAAGGAAACTGCCGACAAGCAGTAAGCTTTTTCTGTACAGTCTTGTGCAAGGCTTTCTCCCTTCTGATTCGATGATAAGTATTGACTAAAAGTCGTTTAAAATGCTATTCTTAGTCTCCCGTATATCTGCATTTTCACGTATCATTTTATGGGTTTGCTCGCCCGATACGGTGAAACAGGCTGAAGGTCAGATGCAAGGCAAGAAGCCTGAAAAGATTTTATACTGTAAGGTACATACATGAAGACTATTTTCGTAAAAGAACAGGATGCAGTACGTAACTGGTTTGTTATTGATGCTGCCGGTAAGCCGCTCGGCCGTGTTGCCGCTAAGGCTGCCATGGTACTGCGTGGAAAGCACAAGCCAACATACACGCCTAATCAGGAAATGGGTGATTTTGTAATCATCGTAAACGCAGACAAAGTTGCTGTTACTGGTCGCAAAGAAACGGATAAGATGTATCATCACCATACTGGTTTCATCGGTGGTTTGAAGTCATTCAACTTCAAAGAGACAATCGAGAGACACCCAGAGGATCCGCTGAAGCTTGCCATAAAGGGAATGCTTCCTAATGGTCGTCTTGGCCGCAAGCTGCTGAAGAATGTAAAGATCTATGCTGGTGCTGAGCATCCGTCAATGGCTCAGAAACCTCAGACACTGGATATTTAAGTAGGAGCCTATTGTGATTAAGAATATCGGTATTGGTACAGGAAGAAGAAAGACTGCGACAGCACGTGTTTTCATCCGTGAAGGTAACGGAAAAATAACAGTTAATGGAAAGGATCTTGCAGAATATTTTGCTACACCTGAGCAGATTCAGGTTGTTAAACAGCCTCTTATGGTTACTGCAAGTGACACAAAATATGATCTTATCATCAATGTAACGGGTGGCGGTCTTAACGGACAGGCCGGAGCATGTCTCCATGGTATTGCTAGAGCCCTTACGCAGGTTGATCAGGCAAACTATGCTTCACTCCATGCTAACGGATATCTTACCCGTGACTCACGCATGGTTGAGCGCAAGAAGTACGGTCAGCGTGGTGCACGCAGACGGTTCCAGTTCAGTAAGCGTTAGTTTCCGCTTGTTTCGGATAAATTCTTTGGTTGCATAGGAACTATCCGTAGAAAAAGACTGACGGGAGGCAGTTTTGCTTTCGTGTCAGTCTTTTTTTTTCTTGAAGTGGATCTGCAGGGAGTTTTTATGGGCGTTCATGTCTTGAATGATCTTGAATGTGTCTCAAAAGATTGCGTTAAATGTATTTTCAGCGATGGTGTTTCATTTTACGTACGACTTTCGTATCTGGAACATTTTTGCGTGGATAATGCAGCTCCTGGTGCGGAGCTTTCGGACGATGATTTTGCTGACTTTGTGCAGGCCGGAGAGGCGTTTTCAGCGGAAAAAAGTGCCGAGGCGTATCTTGCGGCACGGGAACATAGCCGCGGACAGCTTCGGCTTAAATTGCTAAAAAAAGCACATTCAGAAGAAGCTTCTGACAAGGCGCTTGATTATCTGGAGAGAGAAGGGTGGCTTTCTGACTGGCGTTTTGCTGAGGAGTGGCTTAGGAGTCGTGGGTCCAAGCGATACGAAGGGCGGACGCGGCTTTTAAGGGAGCTTCAGGGCAGAGGGATAGCCAGGGAGCTTGCCGTGGAAGCGGTGGACCGTTTTTTCGAGGAGAACTCTGAGGAAGAACAGTTCGAAAAAGCATGCAAAAAGCTTGAAAAACAAGGTAAAGAGGGTGTGAAGCTTGTCAATGCCTTGATAAGACTCGGATTTTCAAGTAAATTAATAAGAAAACGATACAAGCAGTTTGAAAATTAATTGAGTCGCCGACTGTTCGGTAGTTGTTTCGTGGCGAGATGCAAGCTCTGGTATCGATTGAAAAATATGTGGAGAAAAGTATCGTAGTTCGTCAGCTATTTTGGCAGATGTGTGGAAGTGGAGATTTTGAAACTTTTTGTACTTTCTGTTGTTTCTTTGTTGTATTCCTCTTTTATTTTTTTATAGCCTATGTTATAATATCAGAGATATTTGAGAAATTTTAAGATTTATCCTTTTTGGGATTTATTTATTTAAAAACAGAAACCTTGTGTTTCTATGGATGTGGAGCTTATCGGGTGAATGCCCTTTGTTATAAGAGGTGAAGATGAGTAAGGATTCTCGAAAGACTGTTGTTTATTCTGCGCTGGAAGTTGCGAATATTTGTGGTGTAGTCAACCAAACGGCAATTAACTGGATTCGTAACGGATACCTTAAGGCCTTCAGTACGCCTGGCGGTCAGTACAGGGTGTATCAGGATGATTTGGTCGAATTCATGATGAAACGCCATATGCGTATCCCATCTGAGCTTATTAATAATTCTGAGCCAGATGATCAGAAATACATTCTGGTTGTAGATGATGATCGTGGATTGAACAACGTGCTTGTGAAATTCTTCGAGAAGAAATTCCCTGAATTTGAGATGTGCCAGGCTTTTGATGGATTTGAGGCAGGCGTTCAGTTGGTGGCGAAGAAACCCGATATCGTTATTCTTGATTTGAATCTTCCTGGTGTGGACGGTTTCAGCCTTTGCAGACGGATTAATGAATCTGATGAATTCGGAAAGCCTCTTGTATTCGTAATTACTTCGCTCAATGATGATGGAATCGAGGAAAATGTTAAGAAAATCGGTGCGACGGAGTTCTTCCGGAAGCCGCTGAATCTTGTGGAACTTGCTGATGCAGTGAAAAAGGTTTTAGATTGATAGCAGAATCAATATAATAGAAAGGATATTTCGCATTATGCGCGAAAATGATTTGTAGTTCACTGTTGATGCGTTTCATGCAATAGAAAAAGCCCCCGTTTTCAATAATAGAAAACAGGGGTTCTTTTTTTGCGCAAATTGATGTCAAAACAGCTGAGTCGAAACCAGAAGCTTGGTGTGTTTAGTTACTCTGTTGTGACTAGACAGCCGTATTTAATTCTAAAGAGCCAAGCGGTCTGATTCTCATGCTGTACACTGGGATTTTTGTTCCAGCCGCCGGTGTCCAACCAAGTGCTTTCTCCATGTAATCGCGGTACTCGCTTTCGTATTCAGACGGGATAAAAGCCTGGATTACGCCGGCGAATCCGCCGCCGTGAATGCGACAAGCTGCTTTTCCTGGAATGCGCGTCTTGATGAAATGCTCCGTGAGTGCAAGGCATACAGCGACCGGCTGCTCGTCAGCATGGTTCGGCACGCATATGTTCTGAAGCCATTTCCATGAGGAATTGCCGGATTCTATTATTATTTTCAGGAAAGTTGCGAAATCATTGTTTTCAAGTGCTTTTGCCATAACGTCAACGCGGTCGTTCTCTTCAAAAAAGTGAAAGGCACGAAGAGCAGCACGGTCGCCGCACTTTTCTCGGATTAAAGGAAGCTTCGCGCATATGTCTTCGAACGTGAGTCCGCGCAATGTTTTTTGACCGAGCACGGCGGCGACGGACTTCATTTCGTTCGGAATGGACGAATATTCAGCGGAAAGGTCGGCGTGGCTTTTTCCTGTGTTCACAATCATCATTGTGTAGCCCTGTGCAGTAAAATTAAAGTTAAGTTTCTTTACCGCCGGGTTTACTGGGTTTTCAAAGTCTATTGTCACCATGCCTCCGGTGGCACACGCTGTCTGGTCGAGCAGTCCGGAGCCTTTGTCCCAGTATTTGTTTTCGGCGTACTGTCCTGCAGAGGCCAAGACGCTTACAGGAAGTTTTCCGTCGTTGTAAAGGTGGTTGATTATCGTTCCAATCATCATTTCGAACGATGCTGACGAACTCACTCCGGCGGCGGCAATTACGTCGCTCTGGAAACAAGCTTTGAATCCGCCTGTTTTAAGGCCCTTCTCTTTTAATGCCTGAAGCATTCCTCGTATCAGGGCTGCGGAGCCTGTTTCACCCGCCTTTCGGGAAGTATCTTTTATATCTATAGAAAAGTCTTCGTTGTATGTAATGTCATGCACGGTTATTGTGTCATCAGCTGGTTCAACGGCGCCTATGCAGTCAAGGTGTATGCTTGCTGCAAGGACCTTTCCAAGATTGTGATCCGTGTGGTTGCCGCAGATTTCGGTACGTCCTGGTGAACTGAAAAGACGTATCGAATTGGAATCTTCCGGTGTTCCGTATCGTTTAGAGTATTCTTGGAGTAGTTTTTTGTACCGCTCCGCCTGTTTTTCGGCTTCTTGTGCCGACCCGTACAGTTTTAAGAGAATGTCCTCTTTTACTGTGATTTTCATTTGTTTTCCCCTTGTTTTGGAATTTCTAAAAGCTTAATAGAGCTTGTAGAGTTTCCTATTTTGAACAAGTTTCCAAAGTTTGCTACTTTCAGAAGCTTGCGTCCAAAATCTTATTTAATTCGTACTGAGAGTTTAATCCGATTTTTCGTATCTGAAGCTATTGTATCACATTTTTTGGAGTTTTGTTTTAAAGAGTTCCGTTTCTTTTTATTTCTTCAAGCATTTCCCTGTAGTAGCGTTCTTCAATGCGGTTTCTTGGAATTCCGCACATGTCTATTATGTCAAGAAGTCCTTTTTTTCTTTGCTCGACGGTTTCAGGCTTGTTGTCCGGTGCAAGCGTCTCTATCTCAAAAAAATCCCCAAGTTTCTCAACTTTGCACAGCTCAATGTGATACTCACCGATGTACCAGCCTTCAGCAACCTTGTGTTTTTCTAGCGAGACACGGAAGCCAGCGTCATAAAGAAATGTGCTGAAAGATTCTGCAGCTTCTTCTGTTAAAAGCTCAAATTCTTTTTCATCGTTTACTTCGCATGTTTCTCCGGTTTCTGTCGTGCTTTTTGTGTGACGTTTGTATGTTACAAGGAAAATAGTCTTAGAGTCACTGTCTCCGCTTTCAGTTTTTTTTGTGATTGTTTCTTTTCGAATGCGTATTGTGATTCTGCGTCCTACGTTTTCGTACGCACCGTCTGCGCTGCTCTGCAGTATGGACCAGTATGTGTCGGTTTTGTCGTGAACTCCGTCGTATCTGGCTGCTGCGGAAAGATGTTCTACTACTTTTTGCTTGTCATCGAGCCACGCTTTCAGTTCTATTTCGTACATGTTTTTAGATTCGCCTTAATAAAAACTAAGCCGGTTCACAAATCTCAGAAAGATACGGAACCGGCTCGATTATCATAAAGATTATTTATTTGTGCGGGAATTTGCTCTCGAACTCAACAAGAATCTTGTCTGTTGCAGGACGTGCATCAATGTCGGTAAGAAGATTCTTTTCTCTGTAGAAGTCGATGAGAGGAGCTGTCTGTGAGCGGTATACTTCAAGACGGTGCTTGATTGAGTCAATCTTGTCATCGTCGCGTGTGTAAAGCTCGCCGCCGCACTTGTCGCATTTTCCTTCTTCCTTAGGAGGCATGAATTCAACGTGGAAATTCTGTCCGCAGTTCTTGCATACACGGCGGCCAGAAAGCCTGCCTACAACCTCATTGTCCGCGATGTCGAAATTAACTACAGCGTCAACTGGAAGAATCTTTGCAAGAGCTTCTGCCTGTGGGATTGTGCGTGGAAATCCGTCAAGGATGAAGCCGTTCTGTGCATCCGCCTGAGAAAGACGGTCTTTAACAAGCTCAATCGTAATGTCGTCGCTTACAAGCGCGCCCGAATCAATTATTGCCTGAACTTTGAGTCCGAGTGGAGTTTTTGCCTTGATTGCAGCACGAAAAATCTCACCAGTGGAAATATGTGGAATGTTATAGGATGCTGCTACTTTAGCTGCGAGGGTACCTTTTCCTGCACCCGGAGGGCCTAAAAATATGAATTTCATATACGCTCCTGTTAGCACCATAAGGTGTTCGTCGTTTTTTCATATCCGCCTATGGCGGAAAACGCGTCTTATAAGACAGCGACTAAGTGATTGTATCATTTTTGTTTGGTTTAGAAAAGATA
>JAIKVO010000126.1 GCA_024685655.1 Treponemataceae bacterium | reverse complement strand
TAGCACTCGATCAGGCTTGTGTTGATGCCTGCCTTAAATCAGAGCCGATGCCGAATTCACAGCTTTCTGACAACCTTTCCAAAAAAAATTGGCATCATTATCACGACCACTTTCTTGATTCAAACCCGAATATCCGCTGGAAGGAAACTCTTGAGCACGCAGAAAAAATCGGAATTGGCACTCGCCAGTACGAGCTTGTGGTCATGAAATAATCAACAACCAGATGTAGAGTAGCATAAGTTGTTTGACTAACTATAGAAAACAACAAAGCAAAAAAAAACGTCTCTGATTTCCAGAGACGTTTTTTGTATCAATAAATGATTATTAGAATCTTGGCTGACCTATTGTGGCATTAAGCTGATCGCGATAAGGCTTTACAACAGCCATATCTGTTGAGTTAGTTCTCTTTTTGACTTCAGCCATCAGTTTTCTGTACTCGATAAATGGATCTTCTGCTGTTCCTTTTTTGCTCAAGTAAGGTTTAACGTAGTCCATTTCATCAAGGATTTCTTCATAAAGAACAGAATAGCAGTCGTGAATCATGTCATATTTCAGAAGACAGTTATCACCAGATACTCCATACTGATTAAGAACTTTTGCAAAACCTTCTTCTGTAGGAGTTATGTAAACATCGTCTTTTTCAGATGGATGCAAATATCTATCGATTTTACCATAATTCTTGATAAAGTTCTCAACGTCACTCTTTGTAAGATTTGTGAGCTTTCCTGTAGGATTCCTTGGTTCATATGAAATTTCTGTACCTTCTACATCCTCGTATACAACATCATCATATACAGTAGCCTCTACTGCATTTTCGGCACTTGACGCACTTGCGCTAAAAATTGCTCCTGCAAGAATATCCGTAAGACAACTTGTAAGTAAAACTGATAAAATGAGCATAAAAGCAACTGAAGCAAAGATTTTTCTTTTCATACTTAATTTCCCTCTTTGACCATCTCTTTTTTTTACTTTTGAGACGACCTCCATAATAACAACTCCATACGGAATTGCTGAACTATATATAAATACTATATAAAGTATCATCTTAATCGTACGGAAAAAGTGTAAAAAGTCAATAGCAAAAAGCGTTTTCAACACATTTTTTTATATGTTTTTCGCTGAATCCTAAATATTGACACAAAGGACATATTCCACAATAATGTCGTTGTCAAAGGCGAAGACGCCGTAGATGTCATCTTGAAGCTGAGCAAAGGTTCTGTTCGTTAAGCTGCCTTTTCCGAATGGTTCCATTTATCAAGGTTATATCTACGGCGTTTTTCGTTGCATTTTTTGGTAAGGAACAGAAAAGCATGGGCTTTCATGATGAATGTGGTGTTGTAGGTATTTTTGGAGCCGAGAACGCGGCGGGGCTTTCTTATTTTGCGCTGACGTCACTGCAGCATCGTGGTCAGGAAAGCGCCGGCATCGCTGTAAGCGACTCCAAAAACAGCTGTGGGGATAAAAAGAAGATTATCCTTCACAAAGGCATGGGGCTTGTCGGCGAAACCTTCAAACAATCAGATTTTGAGCAGCTGAAAGGTTCGTTGGCTGTGGGGCATGTCCGTTACGCGACTGCCGGCGGACGGACGATAGAGAATGCCCAGCCGTTTCTGAACACATTTAAGAACGGTTCGATCGCGCTGGCGCACAACGGGCAGCTCGTGAACCACACCGAGCTTCGAGAGATGCTG
This sequence comes from Treponemataceae bacterium, assembly GCA_024685655.1. Classification (GTDB taxonomy): domain Bacteria; phylum Spirochaetota; class Spirochaetia; order Treponematales; family Treponemataceae; genus Treponema_I. The sequence continues at coordinate 4,866 of JAIKVO010000126.1, read as the reverse complement.
GAGGATCACGGAAGCACCTTTTCAAGCTCTAGCGACAGCGAAGTTATCTTGAAGCTTATAGTCCGCAAGTTCATAGAGAACGGCGGTAAGCTTGGAAGCCCAAGAAAACAGCAAAAAAAACAGAGTCCGGCCGCCGGAGAAACCGAAAAAGATTACAAAAACCCTTTCATAGACGATGACGACAACCACAAATTATTCATAGATTCAGTAATCCAAACAGCAAAACAAATAAAAGGCTCATTCGCGCTCTGCATTATGACTGAGAATATGCTTATCGGGGTGCGTGACCCGAACGGTATCCGACCGCTGTGCTTAGGAAAGATAGCCGGGGGCGTTGCGGGGGTAGGGAGCGAAAAAGATCGAACCCCCGCAGAAGGGGTATTCGCAACGGAGTTTCGAGCGGTGGAAAACGGCGCGACAGCGGCGGTTGAAGCGAGGGGAAGACCTTCCCCTGCAGGTTCATACATCCTTGCGTCTGAGTCGTGCGCGATAGACGCTGTGAACGGCACTTTCTTGCGTGACGTGGCTCCCGGCGAGATAATAGTGATAACAAAAGACGGCATGAGTTCAATCATGTACGCGGACAAGGAAGAGTGCGAAAAAAAGCGCACTTGCATTTTTGAGTATGTTTATTTTGCGCGCCCGGATTCAAAGATAGACGGAATTCCGGTTCAAAAGGTCCGCTACAAGATGGGCGAGCAGCTAGCTAATGAGAGCAGCGTGGCGGCGGATGTCGTAATCGGTGTGCCGGACAGCGGAATCGGTGCGGCGCTCGGCTATTCAAAGGCAAGCGGCATTCCTTATGTGACGGGCATTATCAAGAACAAATATATAGGGCGCACGTTCATTGCGCCTACGCAGGCGGAGCGTGAGGCTATGGTTTTTGTTAAGCTGAACGCCATAAAAGACGACTTGGAAGGAAAACGCGTCATCGTAATTGATGATTCAATCGTTCGCGGAACTACGAGCCGCCGTCTTGTGGAAATTATACGCCGGGCTGGCGCGAAGGAAGTTCATTTCCGTGTTTCTTCGCCGCCTGTAAAGTTTCCGTGTTATCTTGGAATTGATACGCCGAGCAAGAACGAGCTTATATCGAGCACCCACGAGCTTGAGGAAATCAGGCAGGAGATTGGGGCGGATTCTCTGGCGTTCATATCGCTTGAAGGGATGAAAAATGCATTGCGTTCCTGTTGCCCTGCTGGAAGTGAAGGTTGGTGCGAGGGATGTTTCTGCGGAGAATATCCAGTTTGAGATTTTTCAGGAAAGGAGATAATTCTGAATGAATGTTGTTGTAATCGGTGCCCAGTGGGGCGATGAGGGAAAGGGCAAGATAGTTGACTATCTCGCCGGAGATGCAAAATATGTCGTCCGGTATGCGGGCGGCCCGAACGCTGGTCATACGATTGTCGTAGACGGCAAACAGTATGCGCTTCATCAGGTTCCGTCAGGAATTCTTTATTCTGATAAACAAGTGTTTCTTGGCTCAGGAATGGTCATCGATGCGGAAGGTCTTTTCAACGAGCTTCAGATGCTCAAAGACAACGGAATCGACTGGGAAGGCAGGGTTTTTATTTCTGACCGTGCGCACTTGATTCTGCCGCGTTACCGCAGAATGGATAAAGAGCGTGATGCTGAGCGGAAAAGACCGATTGGCACTACAGGACGCGGTATGGGTATCGCCTATTCCGAAAAAGCGCATCGTGACGGTGTTCGTCTTGCAGATTTGGACTGGCCAGAGAAGATGGCAGAATTTGACGGTGAAGATAAAGAATATATAGAAAAGTATCGCGACCGCCTTATGAGCATGCGCGTGAATATGGCGGCTGAAATGTATAGGGTGAAAGGCGAGAACGTGCTTTTTGAGGGTGCTCAGGGTGCGATGCTCGACTTGGACAGCGGATCGTATCCGTATGTAAGTTCCGGTGCTTCTTGCGCGGCGGGCGCTGCGACAGGCTGCGGAATCGGCCCCCACGATCTTGATAAGATAGTCGGTGTATTCAAGGCTTATCAGACGCGTGTCGGTAACGGTCCTATGCCGACTGAGTTCAACAACGAAAGCGAAGGCGAGCTTTGCCAGTATGTGCGTGACACAGGCCGCGAGTACGGCGTTACGACAGGCCGCGCCCGCCGCTGCGGCTACTTGGATTTGGTCGCGCTCCGCTATGCGTGCCGCGTAAACTCGCTTGACGGACTTGTTCTTACTCATCTTGATATTTATGATGCTATGGAGCAGATTGAAGCTTGTGTAGCATACGAGATAGACGGAAAAACTGTGACGGATTTCCCGGCGAATGTGCGCGAGCTTGAAACGGCAAAACCTGTGCTCAAGAAGTTCAAGGGCTGGAAGACGGAGCTTAAGAGCTGCCGTTCGTATGACGCACTTCCTGAGAACGCGCAGGCGTACATCAAGTTTATAGAGGATTTTTGCGAGACACCGGTAACGATTATTTCAGTGGGCTATGAGCGTAACGACACGTTTGTCCGCCAGAATCCGTGGTCGAAATAATTCTAGTTTGCCAGCGAAAATTATTTTTTGCTGGATACAGTGTGAAATACACTTGCTGGACTGTTATTCTTTCGACATTGCGTAGCTGGCAAGTTCCCTGTGTGGAAAGTATTGACGAGCGTAGCGAGGAACCTACTTTCGCACACAGGGTGCCAGCGAAAGCAATGTCGGGAAGAGAAAAGTATAGCAAGCCGTTTTTCGGAGCAAAAATCCGGCGAGAGCAGCTGTTTACTTAATGCTTATTTGTATACATATGCATGCATAGAGGAATTAAATATGAAAAAAATTATTTCCGGTAAGGTCCGCGAAGTTTACGACCTTGAAGACGGCCGCATGGTCATCGTGACGACCGACAGAATCTCGGCGTTCGACGTTATTCTTCCGACGATGATTACAGACAAGGGCAAAGTGCTCAACGCGCTTGCCAATTTTTGGTTCGATTACACAAAAGACATTGTGAAAAACCACATGATTTCATGTGATTTGCGCGATATGCCGGCGGAGTTCCAGAAGCCGGAGTTCGAAGGACGCACAATCCTTGTGAAGAAGCTTAAGATGATTCCTTACGAAGTTATTGTGCGCGGATATATGTTCGGCTCGATGTACGAGGCATACAAAAAGGGCGAGCCTTTCTTGGGTTACAAGTTTGACAAAGAGTACAAGCAGGCAGAGAAGCTTGCTGAACCTATCGTAACGCCGAGTACGAAAGCCGCAGAAGGACACGACATCAACGTTACGCTTCAGTATATGAAAGACGACCTTGGCGAGGAGCTTGGCTCTAAAATAGAGAAAGTCGCGCTTGAAATCTACAAGAAGTGCTATGATCACGCTTACAAAAACGGGATTATAATTGCTGACACAAAGTTTGAGTTCGGGCTCGACGAGAACGGCGAGCTTGTGCTTGGCGACGAGGTTCTTACTCCCGATTCAAGCCGTTTCTGGGACGCTTCTAAGTACGAGGTTGGCGGAAGTCCGGCATCGTATGACAAGCAGTTCGTGCGTGACTGGCTTAAGGCGAACAATCTGGCTGGCGACCCGAACATCAAAGAGGTTCCGGCCGATGTTGTCACGAAGACGAGCGAGATTTATAAGGAGTGTGAGCGGAAGCTCTGCCATAAATGATTTACAAGACTGTTTTAGATGCAATCGGTCATACTCCTTTAATTGAGCTTCAGCGGATGAAAGAGGAAAACGCCGCTCGTGTGCTCGTAAAATTCGAGGGGCTCAATGTCGGCGGTTCCATAAAGACACGAACCGCATACAACATGATTGTAGATGCCGAGAACAAAGGGCTTATCGATAAAGACACGGTGATTGTGGAACCGACAAGTGGCAATCAGGGCATTGGGCTTGCGTTAATCGGGGCTGTTCGCGGCTACCGCACAATCATCATCATGCCTGATTCTGTGAGCGAGGAGCGGCGCAAGCTCGTAAAGCACTATGGCGCGGAAGTCATGCTGATTCACGATTCCGGCGACATTGGCGCATGTATAGCGGAGTGTATAAATACGGCTTTCTGTATGCAGCACGAAGATCCGCATGTGTTTATTCCGCAGCAGTTCGAAAACCCGGCGAATCCGGCTGTGCACCGTTCATCAACCGCAATGGAAATTCTTGAGGACGTGAACGGTCCGATTGACGGCTTTTGCTCTGGCATAGGTACTGGTGGCACAATTACCGGCATTGGTGAAGCTCTTAAGGCTAAGAACCCAGAAATAACAATCTGGGCTGTGGAGCCGGAGAATGCGGCTATTCTTGCTGGCGGTACTGTTGGTACGCATCTTCAGATGGGCATTGGCGATGGATTGATTCCTGAGAATTTGAATCAGGAAATTTACGATGATATCTATATCGTTACAGATGCAGAGGCAATCCGCACTTCACGCGATTTGGCACGGAAAGAAGGCATTATGTGCGGTATTTCTAGCGGAACGAACGTTGCCGCGGCTCTTGAGCTTGCAAGAAAGCTCGGCAAGGGAAAGACTGTGGTGACGGTACTGCCAGATACGGCAGAACGCTATTTCAGTACGCCACTTTTCAACGAAGATATTCATTTTTAAGCTTATCTGTAAAACATGTGGTAGGGGGGAAGTCTCCCCCCTGGACTCAACTCGCGCGGTTTCGACTAGCTCAACTCGCGCGAGTTTCGCCACACCCCTTTCACCTAAGGGGGCTAAGACTGTTCCAGTTTTCTGCCCCCTTAAAAACCCCACCACCGCTTTTTTTGAAAATCTTTTCTTTTTCTTAACTTTACAAGGTAAAGTCTTCTTTGACTATACGAACTAGATTGACAAAACTTTGAGTCGAGGAATAGAATGAGTTTGATGTTTAATCATCTTCAATGGTGATTATTATTTATT
>JAIKVO010000118.1 GCA_024685655.1 Treponemataceae bacterium | reverse complement strand
CGCGGGTGCTCGTTTTGGTGGCGACCGCGAAAGAGGCGACCGTGGCTTTGGCAGAGGTTTTGGCAGTGAATTCGGCGGTCGTGGTTTCGGTGGCAAAGGCGGTCGCAGTAAATTCGGTGACGGTGCTGACCGTGGTTTCGGTAAGGGCGATTCTCGCCGCTCCGCACGCAAGGAGTTCTCAAGGGGAATCCCGCGCCGCGCCGACGAGAAAACGGGAAACGCATCGCTTTACAAGAAGTCCGGCGCGGGAAAATAAGCCGCAATCGCACGTATAACTAACTCTTTGTTATTCAGAGAATTGCTTTCGCTGACACCCTGTGTATGAAAGTAGGTTCCTCGCTTCGCTTATCGCTCTCGTTCGTCAATACTTTCTACACAGGGAACCTGTCAGCTACGCAATCCTCTGTAATACAATGCTTGTTAAACGCATGTTTGTGGCTGGCTTGTTTTCGCACACCTTTGCGAGTGTCTATGAACGGCTTATTCACACGCGCCCCGCTATGTAGCAGCGCCGTAGGCGTTCCGTCCGGGCATAGAGCAGAATGCTGCTATGCCCGGACGGAATGACCGTTAGGGAACTGCGGAACAGCGGTTGCAAGTTGGCTTGCGCTAAATTTTTAATATTTTTTCACGTTTTTTTTAAATTTCCTTAAACATAAATTTGACTTTTGTTATGGTTTGGATAGAATGGAAGATATGATGAGCTTCAGATTCAGTTATGATATATTCTCGCTGCTAATTTCTACGATTGTTCTTTTTTACGTAATCCGTATACGTAGTCTTAAGACTTTCAGAAATCGCGTCTTCTTTATGTATGTGCTTACTGTTATTACAATTAGCGTTGTGGATTTGTCGCAGTCGCTTATCATACAGTTTGCTCCGGGGTTGGTCGCTCTGAAACATGTGCTTGTTTGTCTGAACTATTCGCTAGTAATGTTTGTTCCTCTGAGCTTCCTTATCTACATATTCGCGTTGGTAGATTATTTCCAGATGGTGAAGGATGAGAATAAAAACATGCTGCCGTTCAGGATTTTTTTCCCGATATCTATAGCGGCATTCCTGATATGGGCATCTATGTTCTGCGATGGCGAAAAGCCTATTTTTTCGTATCTTGATTATTTCGGCGGTTTGTCGCAAGGTTTGAACGGATATATCATATTGTTCATTATAGGGTATTACTATATTGGGTTCGGTGTGCTTACGCTGGTTCAGCATAAGTATCGTCTTGAGAAACACTCGCTTGGCATTATGGTTTTCGGCTTTTTTGTGCTGAATGTCGCCATTGTTGTGCAGGGGCTTTACCCGAATGTAAGGGTCGTGCCTGTTTCGTTCGCGTTCTCGCTGATTCTGTTCTCGCTTTTTATCCAAAGACCGGAATTCCTTAAGAGCGGAAAGACTGATGTTTTGAACAACAAGGCATTTGACATAATCATTTCGGACTATCTGCTTCATAAATATAACTTTAAGATCATCATTCTTTGTCCGGAAGATATTGTTTTCTACCGCATGATGCTTGGCAGGGATAAGATTGAGGATTTCGAGCAGTGTATTGTGCGCCAGCTTCACGCGATGTTAAGGGACACTCCGGTGCTTAAGGACGATTCTCACGATTTTTACTATCTGCTGTTCAAGAACGCTAGCAACAACGAAGTTGAGAATATCTTGCAGTCGATAAATGAGCAGATTAAGAACAACTGGGGCTACAAAGGGCCGAAATTCGATTTCATGTTCAGGCTGTGTGTCGTTGACGGTATGACTGATATTACGTCTATCGATGAGCTGAAGCATTTTGCCTGTGTGTTCACACGTCAGAAAAGATATAAGGGCAAGTGTCTGACTGCGAAAGATATTGATTTTACATTGGTTCAAAAATGTTCGTGTTCTGAACAATCACTGCTGGATGGCTCTTTCGATAATCTTATTGAAGTTATGTATCAGCCGATTTATTCAGTTCACGCTAAGCGGATTACAAGGGCAGAGGCTGTTCTAAGTTTCCAGAACGACAGTATGATTGTGACGACAGACACTTTCCTGCCGGTTTTTGAGAAAACAGGGCTGTTCTACAACATAAATGCGCTCGCTTTCAATTCTGTGTGTGCTATGATTTCGTCCATCGATTTGCAGGGATTAGGAATTGAGAAAATGGGTATAAATATCTCCATGATAGACAGCACTCAGCAGGATTTGTTCGAGCAGATAAAGGGCCGGCTTGAGCATTACAATGTGTCGCCGTATCTTGTGCATTTCGAGATAAATCAATCTGGGTTTGGGGATACTCCGGACATAGTGATAAAAAATTTGCAGAAGCTTTCAAGCTATGGAATAGAGATTGTTTTTGATAATTTCGGGTTCGATAATTCAAACGTCAATCAGGCTATGGACTTTTCGTTCGGAATGGTGAAGCTTGATGCGCGCGCGGTCGAGATGGCATGGGGAAATTCGAAAATCGGCATAGTGCTCAAGTCTTTTGTAAAGATGGAACACGAGCTTGGTATACAGGTTATAGCTGATGGCGTTGAGACGGTGGAGCAGCGGATATGGCTTGAAGGAATTGGATGCGATTATTTGCAGGGTAAGCTTTTTGGCAAACCTCTTCCTGAGGATGATTTTATCCGGCACTTGGAAGACAAGATGCATGATTTTGAGAAGGGATAGCAGTCCCGATTCGTGCGGATGGGGTTTGTTCTTCCTGCTGGAGTTCGCGGCTGCCTGTAAAGTATGCGGAATGCGGTCACTTGACTAAACACCGCGTAAAAGATAGTATTATTTATAGCGTGAATGCGCTTTTTGGGGATATAGCTCACCTGGTAGAGCGACAGGTTCGCAATCTGTAGGTAGCCGGTTCGAGTCCGGTTATCTCCATATAAGACCCATTGCCTTTTTGCAATGGGTCTTTTTTTATGCTGTTGAAGGAGGAGAACCGGCTAACGGAGCGAGCGCGTGCATATGCGAGCAGTGCGGAGCATGTGCACGGAGAGGCGGCACGGACGCCGCCGCCGGCGAGCGTAGGCGGGGTGTGCGCAATCATATGCGAATTTTGTGTAAAGAGTGCGAAACTCTAATAACTCGAAAATATAAAAAATATCATTTCTTTTTAAATATGTTTCTTTTTCGGAAAGTTTTTCGTAAACTTATAAAAAAATCCGAGTTTTGTTAAATTTGTACATTATACTATTATTCATAGATGCATAAACTCAGAACGTTTCTATTTTTTTGTATTGTTTCTCTTATCTTCGTGGTGGGGCAGTTTTTATGGCACATTAATCTGCCTTATACGCTATCAGGATTCCGTATTCATACTGAAGGCTCTGAATTTATCGTGACGGATTGTTTCCCTGAAGGTCCCGCATATATGGCTGGCTTGCGTCCTGGCGACAGCATAGTACGCATAAACGATATCGATATAAAAGAATTCACCGAGAAGGATGCCGACGCAACGCTTGAGGAATCATACAACAGCTACTCTTCTCTTTATGAGAAAGGAAAATTATACGAAATCGAATGCAAAAACGGCTTTACGTGCAGCTTTGTTATTCCGGAAGATGTTCCCTTCCTTACAAAGTTGAAATGCGTCAGCTTTGATAACTGGATTCTCTTTATAACGGGCTTTTTCTTTGTAGTGTTCGGTATTCTGACAAGCCTGTTCGCTATCAACATAGAAGGCTCGTCGGATTTCGTGTGGTTCATGATTGCTGCCGGACCGTGCATTATAAACTCGTATACTGAAGCCGCGAATCCGCTTATGTATACGGCATTCAGCCTTATTGCTTTCGATTTGTCGGCTTCGTTCGTGGTTTTTGCTGTGTTCCGTATCGTGGCATACTTCTTCATGCTCGCGGGAAAACCGAAAGAACACTCCGTTCTGCGGAAAATCAGCCTTATTCCGATATTGCTTTCGGCAATCAAATGTTTCCTCATTGGTATAGGCGCAACGTCGGTATTCAGCCGCATTTTCATAAGTTGGCCTATGATTCTTCTTGGATTGAGCTTTATTTATCAGTTCGTTTCATTCATCATCCTTATACGGAAGATACAGCACCAGCCGTCCGTTATCATGCGGTTTTTCTTCTTGGGTTTCTGCTTCTCTACGATTGTTCCCGCATTCCAGCTTGGCTTAAGGATAATAAGCCGGTCATTCTGGGTTACGAGTGAATATGAAGCTATGTATACGATTCTGCCGCTTCTGTTCATTCCGTTCTCCGTGTTCTGTGCCTTGCTCCAGACGTCTTCTGTAGATTGGGACAATTTCTCCGGCAGGCTTATGACAGGCGGATGTACCATAATCATAGTCTCATTTTTGTCGCGTTTTATTACTTCGGGTACCGTAGGCATGGTATTGTTTGCTTTCGCGTTGATTGCGGTGTATATCGTCATTGAAAAGCCTGTCGTGTCGTTCCTTTTCCCGAAGCTAGAATATGTACAGGACAAGCTAGATGCGCTGGAGCAAAAAGTATACAGAAGCCGGAACACGCGTGATATCCTTGTGGCTGCTGCTGACTGGCTTTTTACCATGATGAATACGAACCTTGTGGCGTTCTGCATGTTCAGTGACAATGGAAAATCTGTTGACAACGTGATTTACCAGAAGACTGTGGATGAGAAAATGACTGTCGGCATGCTTCTTAGCATGATCAGCGAGCGGCAGAAACACAAGGAATTGAATCACAAGATAATGATTCACAAGAAAGTCGGTTTTTCAGTGCCGTTTTATCTTTCGCACGAGCTTGTGGGCTTCATATTTATCGGACAGAAATCAAAATACTCTATTTTCTCTAGCACGGAGATAAGGCTTGTTCCTCCTGTCGCCCGTATAATAATGGAATCGGCGATGGTCGTTGAGCTGAACAAGAAAAACCGCTATGTCTCTGATATGCAGAACAGAATAGTTTTCAGTTTCGCTGATATGATAGAGTCCCGCGATGGTCTTACTGGGCAGCATGTAAAGCGGACGAGCCAGATTGTCATCCTGATAATGAACAGCATCAGGGGTACGAATATGTTTGAAGACGAGCTTGAGCCGCTTGATTATGAAATGATCGCAATGGCGGCTCCTCTTCACGATATCGGCAAGATAAAAGTTCCTGATGCGATTCTGTCTAAGCCCGGAAAGCTTACGGAAGAGGAATTCGCTATAATTAAGACTCATCCTGTTGAAGGCGAGCGGATCATAAGCAAGACGATGGCAAAGATTGAGAACGAGAAGTATCTTAAATTTGCTAAAGACATGGCTTTGTATCATCACGAGAAGTGGAACGGAACCGGATATCCGTATGGGCTTTCCGGCAAGGAAATACCGCTTTGTGCCAGAATTATGGCTGTCGCGGATGTTTTCGACGCGCTCTGCTCCGAGCGTTCGTATAAAGAGGCATACTCAATAGACAAGGCTTTCGAGATTTTCGAGGAATCAAAGGGCTCTCACTTTGAGCCGTGCCTTGTGGAGCTGATGTACGAGCTCCGGCCGGATTTGGAGCGTATATACGGCTCGACTTAAGAACAGTCCGTTGTTTTGTGCAGCCCGGTGGGGAAGGGCGTTGCTGAGTAAAAACTGATGGAAGCGACCCGCTTGTGGGAGTAGGCAACGACCATGAGCTTTGAAACGCTTCTCTGGCAACGCGCAGATTGCTCCCTAGGGCGCGACTGCCCCTTCTCAAGGTTTTTCGCAAATTTAGGCGCGAGCGTGCGGTGTGCCAAACTCGGTAAGTTCGCGAGTTTAGGCGCGAACGTCGGGTTGCTGTCCCTTTAAAAAAATCGCACATTTGGGCTGGTGTTTAATTGAAAAAAAATCAGTCTTCTTGTATACTGAAGTTCCGTGGGGATTATATGAAACACGGATTCGATAACGATAAATACCTTAAAATTCAATCAGAACACATCAAAGAACGCATCGCGAAATTCGGGAACAAACTGTATCTTGAGTTCGGCGGAAAGCTTTTCGACGATTACCATGCGTCGCGCGTTCTTCCCGGATTCCAGCCTGACAGCAAGCTTACGATGCTCATGCAGCTTTCTGACTACGCGGAGATTGTCATTGTAATAAGTGCGTCAGATATAGAGAAAAACAAGGTTCGTGGCGATTTGGGAATTACATACGACATGGACGTTCTTCGCTTGCGCGATGAGTTTACGAAACGTGGGCTTATGGTCAGCAGTGTCGTAATAACGAACTACAAAGGACAGGAAGCAGCAAACCTTTTCCGCACAAAACTTGAAAAACTCCATATAAAAACGTATCTGCATTACCCGATAGAAGGTTATCCGTCAAATGTCGCGCTGATTGACAGCGATGACGGCTACGGCAAGAACGACTACATTGAGACGACACGTCCTCTTGTTGTCATAACGGCTCCCGGCCCTGGAAGCGGAAAGATGGCGACTTGTCTTTCTCAGCTTTATCATGACCACAAGCGCGGCATAAAAGCTGGCTACGCTAAGTTCGAGACGTTCCCCATCTGGAATTTGCCGCTCAAACATCCTGTGAACCTTGCATACGAAGCCGCCACAGCCGACTTGAACGATGTAAACATGATCGACCCGTTCCACCTTGAAGCTTATAGTGAGACAACGGTTAATTACAATCGTGATATAGAGATATTCCCAGTTTTGAACGTCATTTTCGAAGGCATTTACGGGGTGAATCCGTATAAGTCGCCGACGGATATGGGCGTTAATATGGCGGGCTACTGCATAACCGACAACGAGGCTTGCTGCGAGGCTTCTAAGCAGGAGATTATCCGGCGTTACTACACTGCGCTCAACCGGCTTGCGACCAACGAGGCGGACGAAAGCGAGGTGTACAAACTGGAGCTTCTTATGCGCCAGGCGAAAATAACGACTGAAGACCGCAAAGTTACGACGGCCGCTAAGACTCGTGCTTTGGAATCTGGGGTTCCGTCGGCGGCAATTGAGCTTCAGGACGGCACTATTATCACGTCGGAAACTTCTGATTTGCTTGGTACGAGCGCGGCTCTGATTCTGAACGCAATAAAGCATCTTGCCGGCATAGACCACGAGCTGCATCTTATTCCGGCTTCGGCAATAGAGCCGATTCAGGAGATGAAAGTGAAGTATCTTAAGGGTAACAACCCGCGTCTTCACACGGATGAGGTGCTTGTAGCACTTTCGATGGTGTCGCTCCATGACGAGAACGCCCGCCTAGCGATAGAGCAGCTGCCGAAGCTTCAGGGCTGCCAGGTTCATACGACGGTTATGCTTTCGGAAGTAGACAGAAAGATTTTCAAGAAACTCGGCGTTGACGTAACGTGCGAGCCTGTCAGCAAAAAGTCGAAGAGTCTATAATTCTCTAGTTTTTAAGGGCTGTTCTGCCTGGCGGTGCGGCATAGCAGACTGCGCGACTTACCGGACTGCATTGTGCGACTTACCGGACTGCATTGCGCAGCTGGTTGGTCGCCTGTGTGGAAAGTATTGACGAACGATACTGACGGACTACGGCGCTGTGAGACGTGGTGCGTCGGTGCGATGAACTTACTTTCCGTTGCTGAGCTCCGGTAGCTAGAGGAAAAGTATTTAATATGTTTGCTCGCGCAAACGGGCTATCGCACACAGGCTGCCAGCGAGAGCAATGCAGTCCGGGAAAAGTGTAGTGTGTAGATGTTGCGGCGAGCGAGCAAAGCGACGTGATGTGCCTGTTGCCGGTCAGAACAACCCGATGTGCCGCAATAACGCCGTCTGTGCGAATACCGTGAACGCAGAAAGCAGAGTCGTCCACACAAGAATCTGCCCGGCAAGCTCCGAATCACTTCCCATTTGGTCAGCCATCGCCACGCTCGCAATTGCGACCGGCGAGCCGAAAAGCGCGAACAAAGCCGCGTAATCCGCGCCCGAAAGCGGCGTAAAGTTA
>JAIKVO010000086.1 GCA_024685655.1 Treponemataceae bacterium | reverse complement strand
CCCTTACCACATAGAAACTTTTGTTATTAATACAGAAAAAACCGGAACCACCTTCATCCGCAAGACTGTTAAGCCCGTCAAAATCGCACCCAAAGCCCGCTACTTCGACTTGCTAGGCAGATTCAAGTTCACAAAATAAGTCCTCATTCAATCTCGAAAACATGCAGAAGATGTACGAACACAAGATCGTTGACGTTCTTGGTTCTAACAACAAGCTGTAATTTTTACGGCCCTTCGGCAAGCTCACTTCGGCCATGCTCAGTGCAGGCAGGGACCTTCAAGGTCGGTGAGCCTGTCGAACCGAAAAGCTTTAAAAGCACCTCGGATTTCCCCGAGGTGTTTTTATATATTTAAAGTAAATAAAAGAAGGTTTTATGCATATGTTCGGAAAATGCAAACATTTATTTTTTGTTTCTGTCATTCTTTTGACGTTGAGTACAATGGCCTCGGCCAATACATGCACTGAAGCTATGTTTGGAGTGAATTCATTCGTCAATCAAGATAAAGCACGTATTGATTCTTCTTATTTTAAAGATAACGAAAACGAATGGACTTACAAATATATTTACAATACAAATGGTCTATCAAAACAAGCGCGTTATGATTCAAAAGAAGAAGGCTCAAATGCTGAATTTTTTTACTTTTATTACGACACCACAGAAACTGTTCTCAAAAATAAAGGCACAGAATACATCATATTGAACTGCAACACACAAGACACCTTGTGCATTCGTCAAAAAGTTTATCACAATGGCAGATACCAAGGGGAACAAATCAGCAAAAGATCCACAAATTACGCCTTTTCAGAAAGGATTCCATCATTGAGACGTTCGTTCACGGATCGATGGTTCACGGAACGAATTCTAAAAAATGACACGCTGTTTGAAATCGAATACGATTACGTCATCACGAATTCCGCACAGAAAAATCTAATCGTTGCAGATTCTACAGACGATTTCAAATGTCTCGAATACAGAGGTGACGACAATACAGTAAATTCCATAACTTATAAGCCCAATGAAAAAGGCTATTCTATAAGCATAGATGAGAAAAACGATCACACAGGATTTTTCTTCCACACAGAATTTTTCTTCGTGAGAACAGACAAAATTACCTTCCCCCACAAAACAGTAAAGCGCCCCAAAAACACTCCCAAAACTAGCGACTACTTCCTTGTGGATCTATACTAATACACAAAATAAAGGGATCATCAAGTTCTATGAACCAAATCATAACCCCACTTCTACGAAGCAGGTCGAACTGAAAAAAACGCAAGGCAATCGCATGTCGGTTTTTTGTTATATTTATGGCAAATTAAGGAGAATTTTCATGATTCGCAAATCATTGTTTTTAGTTTCTATTGCAGTTTTGACATTGAGCACCACATCCTTAGCAAACAAATGCACAGATGTTGCATTCAGCATGAATGCAAACCCAAACATTAGCATAGACCCAAATTTTCATATAGATTCAATATACACAAAGTCATCCACCCAGAAATTCATTTACGCCAACGGCAAGGTTGCCGAAGTTCATGAGAAAGGCGAAAAAGAGCAAATTCTATACATTTATCACGATGTAGATAAATCATCCTTGAAAAATACCGGCTTAGAATACATTTTGACCAAATGTGAAGCTAAAGACACATTATGTTATGTACAAACCATTTACCAAGACGGGGAACTATTTGACGGGTCGCTCACAGTTAAAGCCACACGCGATTATATAAGTCAAGAAATAGAACAACCCGACTATCACCAACTTACTGAATTTATCTTAAAACCGGATACGCTCATATACAAAGATGAAAGCTATGAGAGATACCTGGGTTATAAAGTTTCCTTGAAAACAAGCACAATGCTATATGTGGCGGACTCAAGCGACGATACAAAATGCAGTCTCTATGTTAATGAAAAAAATTACGCAACATTGTCATACAATCCCAACGAAAAAGGCTTTTCCATAAGCATGACCGTAGGAGACCTGGACCATCCTAGCGCCGAATACTTTTTTATTGAAACAAGTAAAAAATCATCCATCCGCAAAACTGTTAAGCCCGTCAAGATTTCCCCCAAGGCCCGCTACTTCGACCTGCTAGGCAGATTCAAGTTCACAAAATAAATGGTGATTCCCGGTCGGAGCCGGGAATGACAAGCAAAAGAAATGCTACAAACCACAAGACTTTACTGGATCCCGCTCCTTCGAACCTAAGAATTGTAAGGCTGCAAGCAGCCAACAATTCTATATCACAGCTCAAGCCGTGAAAGATGACACCATAACAAGAAATCGACTGGCGATTTTATTTTTTTGAAGTAACTAGAATTACAATTAATCCAATAACAGATACAGATACCGCTGCAATTCCAACCTTCGTCAAAGTTGAAGCTGCCTCTAATTTCGCATTTTCTTCAGCGACACATTCTTCGTATTCAGGCTTTTGAGAGTGAATGGCAGAACAATTTGTCGAAGCGCATCCAAACAAGTTGCCACAAAGAATAACGAGTAAAAAAACAGATTCCCAAAAATTGATCATGGGATGCAATATAAAAACTTTTGTATATTAAAAGCAAATTAGATAGGAGGATAAATGAAACAACTCAAAAAAAGCGATTTTATCGCCTCGTTTCTTGCGATTGTATTCGCAATAAGTACCACAGTTTCAGCCAACACTTGCACAGACGCCGTTTTCAAAGAGATTGCATATCACTACATGATTGAAAATAGCGGACTCCAACTAGATTCCGTCGACTCACCAAATTTTTCCCATCAGACATACACTTACTCCAATGGCAAAGTCAGCAGTAGCCAGGTGGTCGAGACGGAAAGCGGTACAACCTCCACATTGAATTACTATTGGAACAAGGATGAAAGCACCTTGACAAAACAGGGCATCGAATATATCATGAGGGATTCCATTTCAGGAGATACCTCATTTATTTTCGAGAATTATTATGTCCTAGGAGTCATGGGACATCAAAAGACCATAAAGGTAACGAGTCAATCCGCAAGCATCCTGACAAAAGATCTGGATTTCGGTCAAGAAAATTTCGAGGAAATCATCAACAAGGGCGATACCGTCATCATCAACAGATACTCCGGGAAGGACAACTCGACAGCGCTCTCCAATACAGAATTCTATGTAAGCGATACGGAAAATACCAAATGTCTTGAACTGA
>JAIKVO010000032.1 GCA_024685655.1 Treponemataceae bacterium | reverse complement strand
TGCGGTATTATCGTATCACTTGTGATTATGTTTAGATTTCTTTTCTGTGCCTGAGAGATAATAATCCTGTCAAAAGGATCTTTATGAATTTTAGGCAATGATTTTATTCCTTCAATCTCATCTGATGTTATAGGAATTATTTCAATGCTTCTATCTTTACAGATTTTTTCAATATCAGGAATTGAAGAGTTTATTATAAGTTTTCCAAGCGATTGTTTTATTGCTATTTCCCAAAAAGAAACGATGCTGACACACAATTCTTTTTCTGTAGTAATAATATGGCTTGCAACTTCTGTAAGGTCATTTGGACTGCATAAGCTGTAAATAAGAGCATTTGTATCAAGTATATATTTCACATGTACTCCTCAAAGCAGTCTGGTGTTTCATTGAAATCCGATGCCATGTAAAAACCTTCTTCCAAACCACCTAGTTTGCGAGTAAAAGAAGTGTCGTTTGTTTCTGTTTTTTGTGAAAGTAAGGTTTTAACTTTTTCAAGAATCTGAGTCAATTCTGGTACTGCTAAATTGTCGAGTTCGGAATTAAAATAATTAAATGCGAAATCGCTCATATTACACCTCCTAAATAAGGCAGCTAAACTTTACCTTTAAATATAATATAACACCTTTTTTGTTTGTTTGCACTAAAAAGCATTACAAATTTAGCTTATCAAGCAAAGCGGTTTTCACCGTTCCCCATTATCTTATAGCCATGAACAATATTTCAAACTTAATAAACAAACCACTGCCGGGAGACGTGCTTTCTGTGGACCGTGGGCTGTACAAACATTACGGAGTTTACGTCGGAAATAATACCGTCGTTCATTTTTCGGGTGGAAGCGAACACGAACTTTCTGTGCGTAATGCTTGCATAAGAAAGACTACTCTTGATGATTTTTGCAAAGATGGAGAAGTTCAGATTGAGGCAAACAATGCTAAAAGCTACAGCCGTAAAGAAACTGTTATGCGAGCCTTGAATGCGGTGGGAAGCGAAAAAGGGAAATACTCTCTTTTTTGGAATAACTGCGAGCATTTTGCCAACTGGTGTCGCTACGGGAAGAAACATTCTGCACAGGTTGAACAGTTTGCAACAAATCTTGCAGAAGTTTCCTTATTTGTTCTTGGAACTATTTTTATCAAAAACTTAGTCATTAATAGACCGTTCGAAAACGGCATATGATACACAACTCAATGACAGGAGGAAATTATGAGTATCGATGAATTGGTAACCAAAATGAAAACAGACGGTGTAGGAGCTTTGTCTGATAAGGACATTGAAAGTGCTGATTTTACAATGTCCGAACCTTGGGGAAAGTTGTTGGGTGGTACTCTACCAACACTTAAATTAATAGGAACAGTCGTAGATGCGGCTGCAAAGACATTCATTAAAGAATGTCGTGACATTTGTAAAAAAGCACAAACAGAACATGATCTTTACACAAGAGTATTCACTTTTGTTGCTTCAAACGGATGTGAAGATCCGTCTGTGATTGCCTCTAAATTTGATATTCCAGAAGAACAGGCGGTTTCACTTTTGCAGCAAATGAGAGAAAACGGCGATATTGCGTGTGAAGATAATAATGATTCGGAGGAAGAGTCTGACAAGAATGATTTGGATGATGAAAACTTTGATACTGATTCAGATGATGATTTTGATGATATTTCCAAAAGTCCAGAGAAAATCATTGAAGGACTGTGTTTTATTGGGGATGTTATTCAGGACACGTCAGAGAAAATCTGCGATGTCTTGGACGATTCTTTTGACCGCGTAATAGAGCATGACTTTGATGATTAATAGGGGTTATAACAGCTTTCAAAAACGAAAGCTGGTGAGCCAGGGGTTGCGGGCTGGCGTTTGAAGCCCGCTCGTGGGGGTAGCGTACAAGACCGGAACGAGCCGCGCGAAAGCCCGGCGAGCGAGGACTTGGAAGCGAGGGGGCGGCTGCCCCCTGCATCTCCTTCCGCTCTATTTCCGTTCTTTGCCGAAGGGTTTGGTCAGGTACAAAAGTACCGGGGTTAAGGTGTAGTCCGCGATGAGCGCGCTGCCAAGACCTACTATTGAAAGCCATCCGATGTTTACTAAAACAGTCATTGTGCTTGTAAGGAA
>JAIKVO010000250.1 GCA_024685655.1 Treponemataceae bacterium | reverse complement strand
TCCGAGGCGTTTTTAAGTAGGTTTGAAAATTTGCGTATAATCGGATTGGACGCAGATCCGAAAATTCAGGCACGGGCCAAAGAAAGGCTTATGCCTTTTGGAAACCGGATGAGTTTTCATCAGGGCTGGTTCAACGATTTTTATGCAAATTATCCAGATACGTTACCGAAGCCCGATATTATCTTGTTCGATCTTGGAATTTCTGTGTTCCATTACGAACGGTCGGGCAGAGGTTTTTCGTTCCGATACGACGAGCCGCTTGATATGAGGCTTAATCCCGATGCGGGCGAGTCGGTTGAGGTTTTGGTAAATACGCGAAGTGAAAAGGACTTGGCGGATATTATATATATGTACGGCGAGGAGCGGTATAGCAGAAGAATAGCGGCGGCAATTTGTGAAGCAAGAAAGATGTCTCGTATTGTGTCATCAAAAGTGCTTGCCGATATTATATATAGGGCTGTTCCGGCTCAATACAGGCATGGAGCTATTCATCCTGCCACAAAGAGCTTCCAGGCTTTCAGAATTGCTGTCAATCATGAGCTTGACAACATTCCGCCTGCGCTTTCTGCGGCTTTTTCTGTCCTTAATGTCGGTGGAAAAATGGGCGTTATTACGTTTCATTCGCTAGAGGACAGAATCGTGAAGAATATTTTCCGTGATTATGCAAAGGCGTGCGTTTGTCCGCCAGAGCAGGCTGTGTGCACATGCGGCGGAAAGCCGAGGGCGGAGCTTGTTACTCGTAAGCCGGTTGCTCCTGGCGAGGATGAGGTCGCGGAGAATTCTCCGTCTAGGAGCGCGAAGCTGCGTGTTATCCGTAAGCTGCGTGAAGTCTGATTTGGTGAGATTTGTATGATTAAAAGGGAGGTGTGATTTGAAAAAAACAAATAATATTAAAAAGAATATATGGTTGTGTGCTCTTGCGCTGGTTGTACCTCTCTTGCTCGTCGTAGGACTTTTTCAGATTCACCGTTTTAGGACGCTGAAGACAGAGGTTGATGAGCTTGATTCGCGTCAGTATTCGATAATCGATGGAAATCGCCGTCTTGTTGGGGAAATTAGCTTGCTTGCAGGTTCTGACAGAATTGAACAGACTGCTGTTGAAGAGTACGGAATGCAAAAAGCAGAAAGTGAAGATATTGTAAGAGTGAGAGTTGGGTCGAAATGATTGATAAAAGTATCGGTTCTCTTTTAAGTGAAGAAGAGCTTCTCTCCGCTGTAAAAGGGAACCGGATTGGAAAAAAAGATTTTTTCTTCTCGTCTGTTGCTACTGACAGCAGGAATGTAAAGACAGATAGCCTTTTTGTTCCTCTTGTTGGAGAGTCTCAGGACGGGCATATATATATACGGAGCGCAGTTGAAAAAGGTGCTTCTGTTGTTTTTGCAGTAAAGGATAATTGGGAAAAACTTCTGGCAGAAGACAAAGAATACGTTGAAAAAAACGCTTGCGTTGTCTTTGTAAAAAATACGTTATATGCGTTGCAAGACGCGGCTGCGGCTTATGTAAGAAAATTTCCTGGTCTTATAAAAATAGGAATAACAGGATCCAACGGCAAAACGACCACTAAAGAGATTGCAGTCGCCGTTCTGTCTCAAAAATATAATGTTGTCGCGACGGAAGGAAACTTTAATTCAGAGACAGGGCTTCCGCTTTCTGTTTTCAATATAAGAAAAGAGCATGAAGTCGGAATATTCGAGATGGGAATGAACCGCAGGAACGAAATAGGTGAGCTTGCTTCTGTCCTTTGTCCTTCATTCGCAATAATCACAAATATCGGAACTGCCCACATCGGAATTCTCGGCTCAAAAGACAATATAGCTGAAGAAAAAAAGAAAATTTTTTCGCAATTTAAAGATAAATCGTGCGTTGGTTTCGTTCCTGCTTCAGACGAATATGCATCTTTCCTGTCCGATGTGCCAGCCGGTACGGTCCGGCGTTTTGGGGTCGCGGAGCAGAAAAACGTAACAAAAGTGCATTTCGACGGCATAGAAGGAACTTCTTTTGAATATTGCGGGCTGAATATCAAGTTTCCGCTCCCTGGAGAGTATAATTTCGCGAACATGCTCGCCGTTGTCGCGCTTGCAGAAACTCTTTCCGTACCGGCTGACGATATAAGAAAAGGAATAGAGAGCGTGAAGCCGCTTTTCGGCAGAAGCCGTGTACTTCGTGGTAAGTTCACTGTTGTGCAGGACTGCTACAACGCCAACGCTGAGTCTATGGCGGAATCGTTGCGGTTTTACGGCAGCAATGGGACACAAGCGGAATCAAGTGGGACGAGTTCATCTTGTGCCGGTGAAACAGTAGCGGGGGAAGATGCCGCATGCAATAAGATTTTCGTGCTCGGTGACATGCTTGAGCTTGGTGATTCATCCGCTGAAATCCATAGAAAAACAGGCGAGCTTGCAGTTTCTGAAAAACCTTATGCTGTGTTTTTCATAGGGCAGGAGATGGTGCATGCGTACAATGCAGCCAATGCATATTGCAAGGCGCACTGTATGGAAACAAAAGTTCTTTCAGAGCCGCATACAGACGATGCAGCTGTCCAAAAAGTTACGGAAAAAATTCTGGAGCTTGTTTCCGAAGGCGACCTTGTGCTGGTAAAGGGCTCCAGAGGCTTGCGGCTGGAACGGATTGCTTCCGTGCTGTGTGAAAAGGCGGGGGTTGTTGTATGAGTACAGGTATTTTTGCAGAACGCCCGGTTGCACAGAAGAAAAATGATGTTGGGCTAATCGTTTCGGTAATATTGATGCTCGGTTTCGGGCTTATAACATTGTATGTCAGTTCTGCAAGCTATGCTCTTCGTTCGCAGAAGGATGAGTTTTATTTTCTCTACCGCCAGCTGGCGTATGTTGGAATCGGGCTTGTCCTGATGATTTCGGCATCGTGCATAAGCATGAATTTCATACGGAAACTTCTTCCTGTGTTCGTAGTTATAAGTTTCGTGATGTGTTTTTTTCCGTTTATTCCGGGATTTGGTATTGAACGCAACGGAGCAAGGCGCTGGTTTAAGGTGCCGTTTGGAACATTCCAGCCGTCTGAGCTGGCGAAACTTGCCGTTGTCCTGTTTTTGGCGAACCTTTTTGACAAAAAGAGTGATAAGTTCGACAATCCGGCTGTTTCTGTATATCCGGCTGCATTCGGACTTTTTGCGTTCGTGTTGATAGTGTTCCTTCAGGATGACTTTTCGACCGCATTTTTTATATTGATTATTGGATTTATTCTGTTTTTTGTTAGCGGAGTCTACTTGCGATGGTTCATTGCATTCTGTGTATTCGCAATACCTGTCGCGCTTCTGTTTATTTTCAGCGAGGAGTACCGTGTGAACAGGCTTATAGCGTTCCTTCTGCCTGATTACGATATCCATGGTATGAATTTTCAGCTTGCTGCGTCTCGCCGTGCTATAACCGCAGGCGGTTTCTGGGGTGTGGGATTTGGAACTGGACTGCGTTATGTAAAGAATATTCCAGAAGTTCAAGCAGACTTTGTTTTTGCTGGGTGGTGCGAATCTATGGGCTTTTTCGGAGTGCTTGCGTATTTCGCCATTCTGTTTTATTTCGGTTCTCGCGTAGTTTATATTGTGAGACATGCTCGGACTCGATTTGAGGCTCTTGTTGCTGCTGGTTGCGGTTCGTCTCTTGTCTTGCAGTCGCTCTTGAGCTGCGGAGTCGTGAGCGGTGCATTGCCTTCTACGGGAATTACGCTTCCGTTTTTCTCGCACGGAGGTTCTGCTGTTATGGTGATGATGTCGGCCTGTGGGCTTTTGATAAACATATCAAGAAAAGAATATGAGATAGTTCCGGAGAATTTCTATGAGTGATGGTTTCGTTTATACAGAATATGGACGATATTTTGAGCAAGAAGAAGAAAAAAAGAAAGCTTCAGACAAAAAATTCAAGGTTTTAAAAATTCTTGTACTCATTTTGTCGGCGGTCCTCATAATCAATGTTGTTTTATACGCGATCGTGTTCCCATGCTTTTCTCCTGCGAATGTTGTATTCACCGGCCTTACGAATATCTCTGCAAGCGATATCCTTAAAAACAGCGGTATGGATCTTACAACCCCTTGGGTAAGTTTTGACAAAAAAGAATTGGAGTCAAGGCTTGCCTCTAATCCGGCACTAGATTCAGAGACTCTTAAAATTGAGAAAAAATTTCCGGATCAAGTTCTTGTATATGTGAACGAACGAGTTCCTGTCGTTCTTTCCTTGATGAATATAGATAATAGAACGCGGACTGTTCAAATTGATAAAAATGGTGTAGTATTTTCCACTACGAATATTGGGAATATTGGGCAAATTCCTTTGGTTACGGGCCTGGAACTGGAGAAAGTGTCCGAGGGATTCCATATTTCGGCTACGTACAAACCTTTGCTCGATAGGATAGCGGCGATTGCTGAGGTTAATCCTGTTTATCTTTCAGCGTTGTCTGAGATTCATGTTAAACCTCTCGCTTCTGGTAATTACGAGCTGATTGTGTATCCCATACATTCTCGTGTGCGTGTCATTGCTGATCGTTCCCTTTCTGAGGAGACCTTGCGGTCTATGCTGCTCGTCCTTGATTTTATAGATTCTGTCGATTCTGATATTACGGAAATCGATATGAGATACGGTTCTATGTCGTATAAAAAAGCTGGAAAAACCAATAATCAGGAGGTACATCGTGAGTAATTTGATAGTTGGTCTTGATGTCGGAACTTCTGTTATAAGAGCTGTCATCGGTGAAATCGACGAAAACGGAACCCTCCAGATAATCGGTGTTGGCAAGGCTCCTTCTACAGGACTTAGGAACGGTGTAATTGTCAATATCCAGGCAACAATGAGTACTATTACGACTGCGATAGATGGGGCCGAATTCATGTCCGGCAGAGAAGTCGAAGCTGTAATTACAGGAATCGGTGGTTCTCAGGTAGAAGGCGTGAATTCGCGAGGAGTTGTTGCTGTCGCTGATCACGGACGGAACACGCATGAGATTACGCAGGAAGATGTTGACCGTGTAATAGATGCTGCCAGTGCCGTAAAATGGCCTCTGGACAGAAAAATCCTTCATATCGTGCCGCAGACGTATATAGTTGATGGTCAGAGTGGTATAAAAAAGCCGGTAAACATGCTTGGAGTCAGGCTGGAGGCAGAGGTTCACATTGTTACCGTAGCTTACACTTCTATGCAGAATGTCCTTAGATGTATCGGAAGGGCAGGGTACCAGGTTGACGGTGTGATGCTTAAGACGCTCGCGGCGGCACAGGCGATTACAACCGAAGAAGAAAGAGACCTTGGCTCAATAATTATCGATCTAGGCGGAGGTTCCACGGACGCACTTGTTATAGTGGACGGTTCTCCTATATGCACGACTTCTATTCCTCTGAGCGGAAATCATATTACGAACGACATTTCGATAATGTGCTCAATTTCTTTTGATATCGCGGAGCGGATAAAGAAAACATCCGGTTGCTGCTGGGAACCATTGCTTGAAAGCGGTGAGATGGTAACTATTCCTGGGGTAGGTGGAAGACCGCCGGAAGAAGTGCCGAGAATCGAGATTTGTCGCATTATACAACCTAGAGTCGAGGAAATTCTCGTTATGCTCCGTGACAAAATTGGAAGCATGGTAAAAGACAGGCAGTTATCCGGTAACGTTGTGCTTACCGGCGGCGGTGCGTTGCTTCCTGGTATAATAGAGGTTGCGTGCGAGGTTTTTGACACTCGCGCAGTGAGGATTGGTGCTCCTGGTAATTTCGGGGGGCTGCAGGATGAGTACAGGCGTCCTGAGTACTCTACAGCTGTGGGACTTGTCGTGAGCAATCTTGACAAGAAGTTCGGCAATGAATCGCAGAAGGGTGAAAAAAGCAGCGGAAAGAAAAAAAATGTTTTTTCTACGATAGGCGGTTGGTTTAAAGAGTTCTTCTAAAATAGAGCTACTTTTCATTTTTTTAGGTATGAGATAGCATATATAAAATGGGTGGAGGTTATATATGGAAATTTCAGTAGTTGGGGAAAGATCCCCAAGTCCGACAGTAATAAAGGTCATCGGTGCTGGTGGCGGCGGATCTAATGCTGTGAACCGTATGATTTCAGCCGGTGTGAGTGGGGTTGAATTCATAGTCGTCAATACTGACCTTCAGGCTCTAAACAGTTCTAATGCGCCTGTTAAGTTAGGTATCGGCTCAAAGCTTACCGGTGGTCTGGGAGCAGGTGGAAAGCCGGAGGTTGGTGAGAAAGCTGCGGAAGAAGACACAGAGACACTTGCGAATGTGCTAAAGGGCGCAGATATGGTGTTCGTAACCGCAGGTATGGGTGGAGGAACAGGCACGGGCGCAGCTCCTGTTATTGCGAAAATAGCAAAGGAACAGGGGGCTCTTACGGTCGGTGTCGTTACGAAGCCATTCAATTTTGAAGGAAAAATTAAGATGCAGCTTGCCGAGGAAGGAATCGCAAAGCTCCGCGAGCAGGTTGACACTCTTATCATAATACCTAATCAGCATCTTCTTAAGGTTGTTGATAAGAAAACTCCGATCAGAAAAGCATTCATGCTTGCAGATGATATTCTGCGCCAGGGTGTGCAGGGTATTTCCGATGTAATTACGACTTCCGGTGATGTCAACTGTGATTTTGCCGATGTGCGTTCTTGTATGGAAGACAAAGGCGATGCAATCCTTGGCATAGGAGAAGGACGCGGCGAGAACAGAGCTGTCGATGCTGCCTCTCACGCTATCGACAATCCGCTTTTGGAGGATTCACACATCGACGGAGCAAAGAATATCCTTATCAATATTACTGGTGGCGAGGATCTTGCCCTTTTCGAGACAGAGGACATCGTAAGTACGATTACTGCGGCTGCGGATCCTGATGTGCGGCTCAAATATGGAACAGTAATTGATCCTTCATTGGAAGACCAGATTAAGGTAACTGTTATTGCTACAGGTTTCCCATCTGATTATTCATCAAACGGCATGACAGGGAATGTAAAAGGTGTCGCTGATGGAGAAAGGAAAGATTCCATGGCTGAAGGAAATTACGTATCGCTTTCTGACTTTAAGAATATCGGGGGAAAAGATTTTTCTAGCAACCTGTTATCTTCTTCAGGCGGCAGTACCCACAAAGATGGGTTTGACGTTCCTGCGGCTATGCGTAACAACCGGATAAACTTGGGAAAAAACTACGATAAAAAGTAACGTATGGAAAACGGTAATAAAGGTTTCAGCACCATAATTACCGGTTTTTACGATGAGCTTGTCACGATAGAAAGAAAGTCGCCGCTAACAGCCGAGACTTATCGTTCTGCAGTACAGCTGCTGGAAAGATGGTGCGTTGAAAACGATGTTTCGCTTAAGGATTTATCTGTCCGCCATCTTACTGTCTATTTTGCCTCGCGCCGCCTTGAAGCTGACGAGCTTACTGTTGCCAGGGATATCTCCGCAATCCGTTCTTTTGGTACGTATCTTGTGCGTAACAAAATTTGGGATAAAAACACGAGCCTTCTGCTTGAGCGTCCTAAAGCTCACCGACCTTTGCCCCGTGTCCTGTCTGTAGAGCAGATTGAAGATATTCTTTCTGTCATAGATGTTTCCACCCCTCTAGGACTTCGGGACAGGGCTCTTTTCGAGCTGATTTATTCATCGGGCTTACGGATAAGTGAAGCATCCGGCCTTCTTTTGCAGAATGTTCATATTGAAGAAAGACTTCTTTGGGTTCGTGGAAAAGGTGACAAAGAGCGGCTTGCTCCGTTTGGCGGAGAAGCTTTGAAGTGGCTTTCTCTCTGGTTATCGGATGGTCGCCCTTCAATTGTGGGTTCCCGCGCCGTGCCTTGGGTTTTCGTAAATTATCAGGGAAAGCAGTTTTCCCGAAAAGGAATCTGGAAGCGGTTCAAGGAGCTGGAGGCTCAGGTAGGACTTGATGCCAAAGTCCACACGCTGCGTCATTCATTTGCGACTCATCTGCTTGCCGGGGGCGCGGATTTACGTTCGGTTCAGGAACTTCTTGGACATTCAGATCTTTCTACGACACAGATTTATACGCATGTATCAAGTGAAGAACTTCAGGCATATCATGCTGAATTCTTCCCTAATATCAAAAAACCGGAGAAATAGAACGGAGGTATTGTTATGAAAAAAGAAAAAATCAGTTGTTTTGGGTCATTTTGTGTTTTTTGTGTGATTTTCGCATGCCTGTTCATTTCTTGCGGGCCGAACGTAAATTACATAAAGCGAGTGCAGTCTTTGGAAGAGAATGTCTCTAGTCCTACGACGATAGATGAGCTTACAGATGCGATTAAAAAGTACGAAGACCGTGTGGAAGATATTATACAGGCAGATGCCCAGACTGGTATCTGGTGGAAAATCCTTGCTACTCGCTATATGGACCAGAATATGTACGGAAAAGCGCTTGAGGCGTTCCGCAATGCGGTCGCATACTATCCTGCGAATCAGAACCTTTATTACTGGATTGGTGTTTGTGCAGGATATATGGCAAAGTCTTCGCTTGATTTTGATGCAGAGGGAAGCAATCCAAAACAAAAAGAATATACAGCCCTTGCGGAATCTTCCTATAAGCGCGCGTTGGAACTGGAACCTACAAATACTCGTGCATTGTACGGTCTGAGTGTTCTTTATGCGTTCGAGCTTGATCAGGGAGAGAAAGCTATACCTCTTCTTGAGAAACTTCTCACAATTGATACAAAGAATATAGATGCGATGTTTGTTCTTGCCAGGGCTTACTATATGGACTATGATTTCCAAAAAGCCGTAGATATGTATGATTCAATAATCAAGTATACTTCATCGGAGACAAGCAGGGCAGAAGCGGAGGCAAACAAAAAGGTCGTGCTAAATGCGCTGTATTCAGAGTGATGATTTAGCCTTGCGCGCGGCAGTTGCGCGTTTATCAGGCCTTTCCTTCGCGGAAAGGCTTTCTCTTTTGAAAAAACTTGACAATGTATCGGCTCTCGCATTACTTTCTATAGAAGAACTTTGCAATATTCTTTCCATAGACAAGTCTGCGGAAAGAATTGGTAGAATTCCAGATTTGGCGCAACTTGCCGCGCGCGCAGAACGCGATGCTTCTATTATGAAGCAGTATGGAGTAACCATGCTTCTGCCGGGCGATGAGAAGTATCCTGTCCTGCTCCGGGAAATTCCGCAACCTCCGTTTGCTCTTTATTGCAGAGGATGCGTAGACATCCTTTCCAACGAGGGCGTGGGAGTAGTTGGAACCCGTCATCCAGACGGTGCTGGAATTAAGGCAGCTTTTTCGTTTGCGAAAGATTGCGCTGAACATGGAATGAACGTTGTTTCCGGGCTTGCTTTCGGGATAGACACGGCTGCCCATAAAGGTGCGCTTGATGCTGACTGTGGAAAGACCGTCGCAGTGCTAGGTTGCGGAATCGATATTATATATCCGGCTGCTAACAAACGTCTTGCTGCCGAGATTATAAAGCGTTCCGGCTGCATTGTAAGCGAATATCCGCCGGAGGAGCCTGGGGTAAAATGGCATTTCCCGGAGCGGAACCGAATTATTTCCGGGCTTACGAGTGCGACAATGGTTATTGAAGCTCCGAACAAATCTGGAGCGCTTATAACTGCGGATTTTGCATTGGAGCAGGGACGTGATTTGTGTGTCCATCCTGCGGGCGTTTCTTTCGCAAAGATGCTTCGGCAAAACAACGACGCGAAGAAAAGTTTTGTGACCGGGGGAATGTCTCCGAGCGACAAAAAAAACGGTGGCAAAACTGGCGGTAATAAAACTGACGGGCATTTGGAACCTGGCGGAGTTCTTCAGCTTGTGGAGGATGGCGCACCTGTCATCTCCTCGTATTCGGAGTTAAAATCTCTTATCTCCGGAAAAATGCATCAAGGTATGCTTGATTTGTAATAATTTGTTACATACACATAGATTAGAGGAATTATGGCTACTTCATCCGTAAAGAAAACGACAACGAAAGCGAAAACGACAAAAAAAACATCGAAAACGACAAAAACGGCGACGAAATCTGCGTCAGCTGCAAAATCTGCTGCGGAGTCAAAAACGACGAAAACGACGCTTGTAGTCGTAGAATCTCCGGCAAAAGCTAAGACAATAGAAAAGTATCTTGGTAAGGGATACATAGTTAAGGCTTCGATGGGGCATCTTATCGATCTTCCGAAATCGCGTCTTGCAATACAGGTTGAGAATAACTTCCAGCCGGAATACATAACAGTGCGTGGCCGTGCCGCAATCCTGAAAGATTTGGAAAAAGATGCAAAAAAAGCAAGCACCGTGCTTCTTGCAAGTGATAATGACCGCGAGGGGGAGGCAATAGCCTGGCATCTTTACAACGATTTTGCTCCAAAAACAGATGCCGCAGTTCGCCGTATCGTTTTCAATGAAATAACACCTGTAGCTATAAAAGAGGCAGTAAAGCATCCTGCCGACATAGATGAAGATAAAGTGAATGCGCAGAAGGCACGCCGCGTTCTTGACAGGCTTGTGGGCTACAACCTTTCTCCGCTTCTTTGGAAAAAAGTAAAGAACGGGCTTTCCGCTGGACGTGTCCAGTCTGTCGCTCTCCGCATGATATGTGAGCGAGAGCGTGAAGTTGAGAACTTTATTCCTGAAGAGTATTGGACGCTCGATGCTGATTTTACGGAAGGGAAGCAGAAAATAGCTGCGCAGCTTGTTCTGTACAAAGAAAAGAAACCAGAGCTTAAGAACGAGGCGGATGTAAACAAGATTATCAGCGTTATAAAAGACGAGAAATGCGTCGTTACGGATATAAAGGAAACTGACCGTACTGTAAAGCCCAAGCCGCCGTTCACTACGTCTAAACTTCAGCAGGCAGCGGCGACAAGGCTCGGCTTCACTTCAAAAAAGACAATGCAGCTTGCGCAGCAGCTTTACGAAGGTGTGAATATCGGTTCAAGCCGCGTCGGTCTTATCACGTACATGAGAACGGACTCCGTTCGTATTTCCCAGACCGCGCTCGACGACGTGCGTTCCTGGCTTCAGGCGAATTATCCGGATGAACTGCCGCCTGCCCCGATTGAGTATGCGGTCGGCTCAAAAGCGCAGGACGCGCACGAAGCTATCCGACCAACGTACACGAAATATACGCCGGATTACGTGAAGGAATATCTTTCACGCGATCAGCAGCGTCTTTACACCCTGATTTGGGAAGCATTCGTTTCAAGCCAGATGGTAAACGCAAAAAGCCGCACGACAAGTGTCGATATAAAAGCGGGAGATGCTCTTTTCCGCGTTACGGCCGGGAAAATCATTGAGAAAGGATTTTACAGCGTTATAAAGCTTCTTTCTTCAAAAGAAGAGACAGGCGGATCTATTCCAAAGGTTAAAAAAGGCGATGTGCTTAAGGCAGAGAAATTCTCACCGGAGCAGCATTTTACGCAGGGACCATCGCGTTATACGGATGCCTCTATTGTAAAAATCCTTGAGGAAAAAGGAATTGGCCGCCCGTCAACTTACGCCCCGATTATATCTGTTCTTCTTGAAAGATATTATGTGAACAGGAGTAACAAGCAGCTCGTTCCGACTCCTCTCGGAAGGATGATAAACGACATTCTTGTTGAGTCTTTCCCGGATGTAATAAACGAAAATTTCACAGCGCTTGTTGAGACTCAGCTTGATGATGTAGAGGAAGGAAAGCGCGAGTGGCCGCAGATGATGAAAGACTTTTTCTTCCCGTTCAAGGAGCGCGTTGACAGTCTTATGGCTACGCTTGAAAGCGTAAAAGGTTCAATGGACGAGCAGACCGGAGTCGTTTGCGACCTTTGCGGCAAGCCGATGCTCAAAAAACTCGGTAGATTCGGATATTTTCTTGCGTGCTCAGGATTTCCTTCATGTCACAATACTAAATCAATTCCTCTTGCAAAGTGTCCGCGCCCTGGCTGTAACGGTGATATCGTAGCCCGGAAATCGAAGGGCAAGGGCAAAGAGTTTTACGGTTGCACGAATTATCCTAAGTGCGATTTTATCACATATTTCAAGCCGACAAATGCGGTTTGTCCGCAGTGCGGTCAGTTCATGGTTGAGAAATTCGACAAAAAACATGGTTCGTTCAAGTCTTGCATAAATCCGGAGTGCAGTTATTTGCACACTGCGGGAGATGAAGAACCCGTAGACACAGATTTTTAGAGGTGCTTTTGGAATGATGGATGAGCTGCTTTCTAAGATTTCCTCTGTCGAGGATGCTGCAGAGGAGTTCCTCGTCTATTTAAGCGGTGTAAGAAGTGTTTCTTCCAATACTGTGAAGGGGTATGGCAACGATTACAAAAAACTTGCCGAGTTGTTGGGAAAGCAGATTCCGTCTACAAATTGCAATTCTGACGGTTCTTCGGGGATTCCTCTTGAAGCCGTTGAGACAGAGCATCTTCGCCAATGCCTTGGTGCTCTTGTCCGCCAAAAACTTACTCCTGCCAGCGTAAACCGCTTTGTTGCAGCCGTCCGAAGTTTATTTGCCTATTGCTACAGACTTGAGTATATTTATAGTAATCCTGCTTTGGAACTAAAAACTGTGAAGAATCCTGTGCGACTACCGGACTTTATGACGGAGAAGGAAGCCGATGAGCTTTGCAGCGAGCCGGAGATTAAACCTCTTTTATGGCCTGCCCGTGATGAAGCTATGTTCAAGATGTTCTATTCGTCCGGCTGCCGTATTTCAGAGATTGCGGGGCTGAAAATGCGCGATATCCGCGGAAATTACAACTCTGCGATAGTACACGGAAAAGGTAATAAAGACCGTGTAGTGTTTTTTTCCCCAGAGGCGGTTGATGCTTTCAAAAAATATCTTTTGGAGCGCAAAGAGCACATAAAAAGTGAAAAGCCTGTTCGATCCGTATTTATTTCGCAACGGGGAAACGGACTTTCTGTACGTGGAATTTACAGTATCGTAAGCAGATACTCTTCTGTGGAGGGAACGAATCGCCACGTTTCTCCGCATTCGTTCAGGCATTCTTTTGCCACGACGATGCTCAATGCCGGCGCGGATATCCGCGTAGTGCAGGAAATGCTTGGGCATTCCAGTATTTCGACTACGCAAAGATACACACATGTTACAGCTGCAAAGCTGGTTGATATATATAACCGTGCGCATCCGCACGGAAAGGAAAGATAGATGAGTTATCCAAAAGTCCGCAGTACTACGGTTATTGCGGTTAAAAAAGACGGTCACGTTGCAATGGCTGGTGATGGTCAGGTTACGATGGGTGAGACTGTCATGAAAGGCAATGCCCGTAAGGTAAGACGCATGTACGACGGGAAGGTTTTGACAGGATTTGCTGGTGCCACGGCAGATGCTTTTAACCTTTTTGATAAATTTGAGGCGAAACTTGGCGAATATAACGGAGATATAACCCGCGCTGCCGTTGAGCTC
Source organism: Treponemataceae bacterium (assembly GCA_024685655.1). Lineage (GTDB taxonomy): Bacteria > Spirochaetota > Spirochaetia > Treponematales > Treponemataceae > Treponema_I. Next base: position 9,139 of record JAIKVO010000250.1, on the reverse strand, counting down.
GCAAAAATGTGGCGTACCGACAAGGCTCTGCGCAACTTGGAGGCTCTTCTTCTTGTAGCAAATAAAGACAAAATCCTGCTTATTTCAGGAAATGGCGACGTTATTGAGCCAGAGAACGACATTCTTGCGATAGGTTCCGGCGGAAACTACGCTTATGCCGCGGCTCTTGCTTACACAGAGTCATCGAACTTAAGCGCGCGGGAGATTGCCGAGAAAAGCCTTAAGATAGCAGGAAGCATCTGCATTTACACGAACAATCATATTACTGTCGAGGAACTTTAGTAATGGATACGATTATGGACACGAATAACACGGTAGAACCCAAAAAAGACAAAATACCTTTGGAAGAGCTTACTCCGAAAGAGATAGTAAAGCAGCTCGACACATATATTGTCGGTCAGCACAAAGCGAAGAAATCCGTGGCAATCGCGCTGCGCAACAGAACGCGCCGCCTTAAGCTGCCGGAAGAGATACGCGATGAAATTGCGCCGAAAAACATTCTGATGATAGGTCCGACAGGTGTTGGAAAGACCGAGATTGCCCGCCGCCTTGCGAAACTTTGTGGGGCTCCGTTCCTTAAAGTTGAGGCAACAAAATATACGGAAGTTGGTTATGTCGGCCGAGATGTCGAGTCTATGGTGCGCGATCTTATGGCTGTCGGATACAACATGGTAAAGGCTGAATTCCAGGAGAACCTTAAAGCAAAGGCGGCGGAGAAAGTGGAGGAAGCTCTTCTTGATTTGTTGCTCCCAGGAAGTGGCCCTAAGAAAACTCACAAAAAGGCAGCTCCGGCGGCGGACGGTGAGATTAAGCAGATTTCTGATATTTCTGTCGCGCTCGGCAATATTTTTCAGAATGCGGAGATGCAGCAGGCAGAAGATGTCGCAGCTGAGGAGAAAAACGATAACGCGGACAAAGACAGCAGTATGAATGAAACCCGCGAGAAATTCCGCGTTATGCTTCGTGAAGGCAAGCTTGAGGATCGACAGGTTGAAGTAAGCCAGAGACGGCAGGCGCGCGTTCCGTCTTTTGAAATTTTTGCCGGTGGTAATATGGAGGATATGGAGTCTGCCATGCAGGGAATCGCGACGATGATTTCCGGTTCATCAGGTGGTTCCCGCCGTCGCTCCGTAACTGTAAAAGAAGCTCGTGAAATTCTTATGGAAGAGCAGCTGGATAGAATGACCGACCCTGATAAAGTGGCGGATGAGGCTAAGACGCGCGTCCAGCAGATGGGAATTGTCTTTATTGATGAGATAGACAAAATTGCGACCGGCGGCGGAACGTCGCGGAGCGGACAGGACGTGTCACGCGAGGGTGTTCAGAGGGATATTCTTCCGATTGTAGAAGGATCCAACGTAAATACGAAATTCGGTGTCATCGATACAACGCACATTCTTTTCATAGCCGCCGGTGCTTTCAATGTATCTAAGCCGAGCGACCTTATCCCGGAGCTACAGGGACGTTTCCCGCTCCGTGTAGAGCTCGATTCGCTTAATGCCGAAGACTTTAAGAAGATACTTACCGAGCCGAAAAATGCGCTTACAAAGCAGTATGTAAGTTTGCTCAGTACAGAAGGTGTTACAATTAATTTCACGGAAGAGGCAATTGACCGGATGAGTTCCTTTGCGGCTGATGTGAACATGCGCGTTGAGAATATAGGCGCTCGTCGTCTTCACACGATAATGGAGACTCTTCTTGAAGATCTTTCGTTTGAAGCTGATGAGCATAAAGGAGAAACGATAGACATAACCGCTGATTATGTTGACGAGCGGCTTAAGGGTGTCGCTCAGGATCAGGATTTGTCGAAGTACATCCTTTAGTTTACGTGGGGGGGGTATTGCGGGGCGAAATGGTTGAGAGAAATGGTAGCCTGCAAACATGTGCCGCACCCTACGAGCATAGCTCTCCGGGAGACTCCGTCGCTACGCTCCGGTTGCTATAGGAATGGTGTCTAAATGCTCGCTCACGCGAGCTGGCAATCGCTGAAAACAGTCCACTGGACTGTTTTCCCCCGCGCATTGAAACGCTTCGCTGGCAACGCGCGGGGCGCTCCCTAAGGGGAAGTCGTTCCCTAACTACTCAGGGAAGTATTCCGGGTAGTGCTTTTTTATTTCCTCAACGTCTACATGAAGTCTTGAAAGATGCTTTTCAAGAAGAGTTTTTGCGAGCGAGGAGTCTTTGTCGATCATCGCCTGCATCATTGCCCTGTGGTCGTCTACGATTTTAATTTCTTTTACAGAATGAAGACTCATAGAGCGGAGCCTGTCGAAATGCACGTTCATAAGCTGTACCATGTAGTAGCATTGCATCTTGTTGCTTATGCGGTAAAGTGATTCGTGGAATTTGTTGTCAAGCTCCATTATTTTTTCCATGGTTTTGCTTGCAAGATAGAAATCCTGAAGCCGAATGTTGTCTCGCATTTCCATGAGGTCTTGCTCTGTCGCCATTTTACAAGCTTCCTCTATAACGGCGCACTCAATAGTCCTTCTGGCGAAGACGGCTTCTTCCACCAATTCCAGGTCGATCCGGGAGACAGAGCAACCGCGTTGGGGCAGTATGTCCACGATTTTAGAGCGGGAAAGCTCCAAGAGTGCTTCATGTACAGGCGTTCGAGAAACATTCAGTTCCTGTGCGACCTCTTGTTCGCTTATCATACTTCCCGGTTTTATGTCGAGGTCTATGATGTTGTTCCTTATGATTCTATAAGCATACTCACGGCTTGATTCGTTTGAAAACTTAGGTGTTATCTTCAATTAGAGTTCCCCCTGTTTCTTTTTCCCTTAATGACAACGGGCAGCAGTACAAGAAAACCTGTCTTTACAACAGCTTCTGCTGCAGACTGAAGTATTATCTCGAAAAGATTGTAATCCTGATTGCTCATCGGAATAAAATTGGCGCAGGTTTTACCTATGGCAAAAGCTCCGCAGGCAATTGCCAGGATCGTAATGCTTTTCTTTTTGTGAGCTTGGGCAACATCTCCTTCTGTTTTTACATAGCTTATCATCACTTTAAGACCGATGAAGAACAGAACTGCGGCTGCTACATATCCGACTATAGAAAAGATGTTGAAGATCAGTTCATAATCCATTGTTTTTTGTATCCTTCAGTGTATTCTGTATGTCACAAAAAATACAGTGTTGTTTCATGAGACATTGCAGAATCGCCATAATATCATTTTTGCATTTTGAAAAACGATTTCTTTAATTAAACCAAGATGTCGGATATTTAACCATAGGGGAAATGTACTATTGACAGCTGGTTTTTTTGAATGTAGGCTGACTATAGTGAATAACTAGTATGCAAGTATGCAAGCGTACAAGTGTGAGAGTTTAAGGAATGGATGCTTGCGTGAGTGCTGGTGCCCCTGTCAGGTTTGACGGACAGGCATCGCAGTGTGTTTGAGATGCAGGGCACTGATTGAAAAATTATTATGTAAAACGGGAGGAAAGAATGGCAAAAAAAACGGACGTACCGCAGCTGAAGGTAGGCTGGGGCAAGCATTTTGCCCAGTATTGGCAGCTGTATGCTCTTATGCTCGTTCCTATAGTTTATTACGTTATATTCAGATATATCCCTATGGCGGGAAATATTATCGCGTTCCGTAAGTACCGCGCCGGTGGTGGCTTGTTCGGTATTGAGTGGAGCGGATTTAAGTATTTCAAGCAGTTTGTCGGTGACTCCAGTTTTTGGCGCGCGTTCCGGAATACTCTTTTCCTGAATGTAGTGTATCTTTTGTTCAGGTTCCCGCTGACTTTGATTTTTGCGCTTCTTTTAAATGAAATCCGCAATATTCACTGGAAAAAGTTTGTGCAGACAGTTTCTTATCTGCCCCACTTTATATCGATGGTTATTGTTGCCGGTATGATTCGTGAGCTTCTTTCGACGAACGGACCGATAAACCACATTATCGAGTATTTTGGCGGCGAGGTTATTACCTTCGTAGCCCTTCCTGAGTGGTTTACGACGATTTTCGTCGGTTCCGGTATTTGGCAGAGCCTTGGTTGGGGTACAATCCTTTATCTCGCCGCAATGTCGAATATCAACCCATCGCTTTATGAGGCTGCCGAGGTTGACGGTGCGGGGCATTTCCAGCGGGTAATCAACATCACCATTCCGTGCATCATGCCGACTATTACGACGCTCCTTATCCTTGACATTGGTGGACTCGTCGGTTCTGGCGCATCATTCGAGAAGGTTTTCCTTCTCTATAATCCTATGACTTACGAGACGGCTGATATCGTTTCTACATACGTTTACCGCATGGGTCTTGGTTCCGCGAACTACAGCTATGCAACGGCAGTAGGCCTTTTTGAAGGCGTGATCAACTTCGTTCTTCTTTCGATAGCGAACTTTGTTTCAAAGAAAACGACAGAAAGCAGTTTGTGGTAATAGGAGGGGAGCAATGTCTGACGTGTCTGTTTCATCAGTTCCAATGCTTAATAGATTAAAGGCAAAACATCGCAGGGAATCACAGGGATACCGCGTGTTTACTGTATTCAATACCATATTAATGATACTTGTCTGTATTGCGACATTATATCCGTTCCTGTATCTTGTCGCGCAGTCTTTCTCTTCGGAAACTGCGATTATGCAGGGAAAGGTTAGTATTATACCTGTAGATTTCAATATAACAACATATATTTCAGTAATTCAAAAAGGCGACTTCTTGAGGTTTTACGGAAATACAATCATTTATTCAGTAATCGGTACGCTGTGCGCAATTTTCTTCAGTTCGTGCCTTGCGTATCCGCTTTCAAAACCTGCGCTGCGGCTGAATAAATTTATCACGCCTTTCATCATTTTCACAATGTACTTTGGTGGCGGACTTATTCCGAACTACGTTCTGATGATACGCCTTGGCCTGCGCGATACGGTAGCAGCTTTTATCCTTCCGGGAATGATAAGCACATACTACGTTCTTCTTATGAAGTCATTCTTTGCAGGTACTCCTCACGAGCTTGAAGAAGCCGGTGAGCTGGACGGACTGTCCAAAATCGGTATTTTCTTCCGTATAGTTCTGCCGCTTTCAAAGCCGATTATCGCGACGATGATTCTTTTCTACGCCGTAGGTTACTGGAACAACTGGTTCACTGCGTTCTTGTATTTGGATTCAAAAGATAAGTGGCCTGTTGCATTTTATTTGAAGACAATTATCTCCGGTGCGTCTACGTCTGCTGATCCAGGTGAGGTAAATGCCGAGAAGATGCAAATTGCTTCCAATATCAAGGCTTGTTCGATGTTGCTTATGGCGCTGCCAATTATCTGCGTGTATCCGTTCGTCCAGAAATATTATGTTCAGGGTATGATGCTTGGTGGTGTAAAAGAGTAGTGTGATATTATCCGGCAGTCGTCGCATTGCTGCTGCGCGCCGGGGAAATATAAATCTTAGGAGGAAAAACTATGAAAAAGTTAGCAATGATTCTTGTTGCACTTTTGATGGTTGCGGTTCTTTTTGCTGGTGGTAAAAAAGAAAGCAAGAATGCTGCTGCAGCTGGTGAGGCCAAAGGATATACCTATGGCGAGGGTGTTACATTCCATTCAGATGAGAAAGTAACATATACAATGTATTTCAGTGATGCTTCTTGGTATCCAATGGTAGATACATGGAAGACAGAAGGTGTTTTCAAGAAGATTGAGGATAAGACAAACGTTCATCTTGACATCGTTGCTTATGACTCTTCTGTTTACACAGACAAGATTACTCTTGCTATCAACGCAGGTGACTCAGCTTACATCATCCCGAAAGTTTACGACGAGAGCAAGTTCGTAGACGGTGGTGCTGTTGTTGCTGTTTCTGATTATGTTAAATACATGCCTAACTTCACGGCTTTCTATAACAAGTACAACATGAAGCCAGATGTAGACACGATCGTAAAGGCTGATGGTAAGTTCTACCGCCTGCCTGGTATGCACGAAAAAGCACTCCAGGACTACACAATGTTCTTCCGCAAGGATATCTTTGATGCAGCTGGCTACAACCTCGTTGAGCTTGAGAAGACATGGACATGGGATGACCTTTATGACATCCTCGTTGGTGTAAAAGCTTACATGGTTAAGAACGGTATGTGCACAGACAAAGACTACATCTGGTCTGACCTGTGGTGCGGTTCTGAGTCCGGACAGGGAACAGGTGGTAACCTTCTTAAGATCATCGGTAACTCATACGGAATCAACGCCGGATGGGCTCTTGGAAACGGTGTTCAGTACGATCATGCAAAAGACGAATGGTATTTTGCTGCTACAACACCAGAGATGAAGGCTTTCCTTACTCTTATCAACAAGTTTGTTAAGGGCGGAATCCTTGATCCAGAAACATTCACACAGGACGATACAACAGCTACGAACAAGTTCTACAATGGTAAGACAGTTCTTATGAGTATCAACCGTGGTCAGTATGCTACATTCACATCAGGTCTTGAAGCAGGTCTTGGAAAAGGCAACTTCGAAACATGGTATGGTATGACTCCTGTTGCTCTTAACAAGTACACAGCAGAAAGCACACGTCTTGAAAACGGTGTTATGATTGCACGCCGCGCTCTTGACGAGCTTGGTGAAGAAGGCTTCATCAAGATGATGCGTTTCGTTGACTGGCTGTGGTACTCTTCAGAGGCTTACACACTTTACAAGTGGGGTCCAGAGGGTGAAACATGGCACTATGTAACAGACGCTAACACAGGTCTTCAGGTTAAGGCTCTTCTTCCTGGATTCAAGTGCGGTGGTCTTGGTATTTCTGGTCCAGAAGAAGATGTTGATATCCGTCTTAAGTGGGGATATGCTGGTGGTAACTTCTGGTATGGACATACAACAGCTGAGAACGCAGATAACTTCCTGCCAGTTCTTCAGGACTTCTATGCACGCCTTGGCAAGTACCGCGATGTTAAGCCTCTCGATCCAGCTGTAGCTCCGTCAGAAGACGAGAATGAGCAGATGAATCTGTGGGGAACACCTATTAAGGATACGATCGCTTCTTGGTCACTCCAGTTCATCCTTGGTCAGAAAGACCTTAACAAGGACTGGGATGCTTATGTTAAAGCTCTTACAGGTCTTAACAGCCAGAAGCTTGTTGATCTTACAAACACAGTTTACAAGCGCGCAAAATAAGCTTGTGAAACAGTTCGTGCTACCGTGTTTTGCGGTGGCATGATTCAATAGACCGTCCGAGCAACATGTCCGGGCGGTCTTTTTTTTTGTTTTCGGTGCCATTTTGAGCGGTTTTGCTTGGATTTTCGATGCCATTTTGAGCGGTTTTGCTTGGATTTTCGATGCCATTTTGAACGGTTTTGCTTGGATTCTCGGTGCCATTTTGAGCGGTTTTGCTTGCATTTTCGGTGCCATTTTGAACGGTTTTGCTTGCATTTTCGGTGTCATTTTGATACACTTTAGGTATGAAATCGGAATATGCCGCGCGCAAAATCGATAAAGCTTTACTCGAATGGAAAAACGAACAGGATAGAAAACCATTGTTGTTACGCGGTGCCAGACAAGTTGGGAAAACCTCTACAGTTCGTCAGCTTGCAAAATCGTTTAAGCATTATGTCGAAATCGATTTTTTGAATTCTGAAAACGCTGATATTACCGCTCTTTTTTCTCAGAATATTCCTATAAAAGAATTGTGCCAGAAAATCGCTGTTATAAAGAACATCCCGATAGAAAAAGGAAAAACACTTCTTTTTTTTGACGAAATTCAGGTTTGCCCAGAGACAATAGAAAAACTACGGTATTTTTACGAGCAGATTCCTAATCTTCATGTAATTGCCGCAGGTTCTCTTTTGGAGTTTGCGCTTGAAGAGTTGCCGTCTTTTGGTGTCGGGCGAATTCGATCTATTTTTATGTATCCGCTTTCGTTTGAGGAGTTTTTGACTTTTCAAAATCTGAATGCACTATGTGATGAGATGAACAATGCTTCCCCAGAAAAGCCTCTTGACGAAATATTTCATAAGAAACTTCTGCAGGAACTTCGCAATTTTTTGATTCTTGGTGGAATGCCGGAAGTTGTTTCAAAATGGTGCAAAACGCATGATTTCCTTAAATGTCGGCAAATTCAGAATGACCTTTTGATTTCATATCAAGATGATTTTTCAAAATATCGTAAGCGTGTACCAGTTTCAAGAATACAGGATGTTTTCCGTTCTGTTGCGGAGCAAGGACAAGGAAAGTTCGTTTACAAAAAAGCAAATCCTGATCTTCGATCAGAGCAGATAAAGGCCGCCCTTGAAGCGTTGATTCTTGCGGGGCTTGTATATCCTGTTACTCATACTGCTACAAACGGAATCCCTCTTGGCGCGGAGCTTAGGGAAGATTATAAGCGGATGATTTATTTTGACACAGGACTACTACACAGGCAGCTAAATTTAAAAGCAGAAGATATTCTTGTTTCGGAAGATTTTGATGTCATCAACAAAGGTGCGATTGCAGAGACTTTCATAGGAAACGAACTGATGAAAGCTTCTTCGTTTTATGAGAAGAGTGAATTGTATTGTTGGCACAAGGAAGAGCCCGGTAGCAATGCGGAAGTTGATTACGTGATTCAAATAGGAAGCGAGATTATTCCTATCGAGGTGAAGGCAAGCAAAAAAGGTTCGATGCAAAGTTTGCGTCAGTTTCTGGCACTAAAGGAAAAGCCTTACGGCATACGTACATCGCTAGAGAATTTTTGTGAGTATGATGATATAAAAGTCTATCCATTATATGCAATTAAGAATGTGTTCAATGGGATAGAATGATTTTTTTATGAAATAACAGAAATCCCATTTGCCGCATAAGACTTTTCAGTCACATTTCGTGATACAAAAAATTAGACCGTCCGAGCTGCATTGTCCGGGCGGTCTTTTTTTATCCAAAAATTGTGCTCCAATCTTCGTCAGAATAGTCACAGTAATGCAAATCCTGCTCGAATGTAGTTTTCTCTTTAGGAAGGTGGAACAGTTTTGCCACCTGCTGTAAATCTTTCTTTTTTAGGTTATTGCCATGGTACACAAAGAATTGGTCTGAATCGGAATGATAAACGACACGCCCGCGTGGAATAGAGAAGTATTCAGTTCTCAAATGAGCAGGCAAGATAGATAAAGCTTCCTTCCGCAGTTCTTCCCAATAGTCTGCATGGTCTTTGGTTCCGGTGATAGCGTTGCCGTAGTGT
>JAIKVO010000232.1 GCA_024685655.1 Treponemataceae bacterium | reverse complement strand
CCATTTACGGTTCCGTCATCAAGAATCCCAAGATAAATATCTCCGCCAAATCTATTTGAGAAAGAACAAACAGTTTCGTAAACATCGTGTTCAATATTTCCACCACAACGCTTGAATTCAACAGAAACCGTTTCGCCAATTTGCCTTATTTTATCAAGTTTTTCTGCTCTGCTAGATTCCATACCCAAGTCCTTCAAAAGCGTCTTTGATTTTTGCAGTATTGGATTCGTGTGCTTTTAAGAGTTCACTTACAGCTTTGCTTGTTTCTTTTAATGTTGCGTCATAGTCAATGTTTGTATCCCTGTCCACAAACTCAATGTAACGGCTAGGAACAAGAGAGAAATTATTGGCTTTGATTGTTTCAAAATCCACGCTTCTGTAAAGCTCTGGCTCTGCGTAGTTCTTACCGTCAGTTCCTTCTTCCTGCCATTTGCGGTAAATCTCTGTTGCCTTTGAAATCTGTTCCGAAGTAAGAGCATATTTCTTTTTCTGCATATTCTTTACAGCGTTGTTCCATTCGTCTCCAGTCCAGCTTCTTAAATCCATAAAGAGAATTTCTTTTGAACGGTCGCGAAGGTTTCTATCTTTTGATTTTCCGCCCTTTTTATTGTTGTTCAGAATCCACAAAGTTACGCTGATGTCAGTGGTAATGAACAATTCTCTTGGAAGAACAATAATTGCTTCAACTTTGTCATTTTCTATTAACTTTTGTCTGATAACAGGAGCTGTTCCGTCTGCATCGCCCAAAGCACCGTTTGCAAGAAGAAAGCCTGCTATGCCCTTGTTCGGCTTCAAGTGACTGAGGATGTGCAAAATCCAGGCGTAGTTCGCATTGCTCTCTGGAGGAAGAGCATAATCAACCCAGCGGCTGTCATTTGTTTTCATAGTATCTGAATCAAACCAGCCTTTAAGATTAAACGGAGGATTTGCCATAATGTAATCAAAAGAAATTCCTTTATGTAAATCAAGGCGGAATGTATTTTCAGCTTCTTTTCCAAGATTATGGCTGATTCCTCTGAGAGCCAGATTCATTTTTGCAAGACGATATGTAGCAGGTTCTTTTTCCTGTCCATAAACATTTATCCTTGAAATGTCACCTTTCTTTGCTTCAATTAAAGCGGCGCTTTGAACAAACATACCACCGGAACCACAGCAAGGGTCGTACAAGGTTCCGTTAAACGGTTGAATAAAGCTTGCAATCAATTCAACTACATCATGTGGAGTATAAAATTCGCCGTCTTCTTTTGTGGCATTAACAGCAAATTCTTTAAGAAAGTATTCGTAAACATAACCTATAAGATCACGCTGAGTTCCGAACTGCTTGTGGGTAATCTTTGTTACCTCATCAACAATCTGCTTGATGTCATTTGGAGCAAGATTTCTTGTAGTAAAAGTACCTTCTACAAAACAGCCTTTAAGCTGCTCACTCGTGTTAGAAAGACTGCGGAGAGCCGTATCAAGAGCAACATTCAGTCCACTTGCGGGAGTATTTATAATTGTACTCCAGCGAGATTCTTCTGGAAGGAAAAATGTTCCGTCTGTAAAAGTCGGGTCTTCGATGAATGCAGCTTTTACATTTGGATCATTTATATCCATCCCGCGTTCAATAAGCTGGGCTTTTAGTTTTTCAATTCCGTCATCAAATTTTTCTCCAATGAATCGAAGAAAAACAAGAGTAAGCATCATGTCACGCTTTTCAAAAAAAGAACCTGAGTTTTTTGCGTTACGAAGAATGTCCCTGCACTTAAAAAGAACATCATCTATATTTAGTGGTTTATCTGCCTTTATTTTTGCCATTTATTAAAACTCCATACTTTTATCATATCACCGAACAGTGCCATATGGTGTCACTGTATCATTTTTTTTCATATTTCTGAAAACTACATCTACGATAATAATTATAACATAGGTTTATCAAAAAATGCGAAAAAAATCACGAGGCAGGCAGAATCCGGCATAGGCTCTGGTTGCTTAAGGAAATGATTATAAATGCTCGCTCTCGCGAGCTGGCAATTTCGCTCGCGTCTGGCTGGATGAAAAAACTTACAGCAGCCTACGCATTGCCGTTGTTTAACGAGGACTCTACTTCGTCGATGATGTCGTCGGGGGTGGACGCGCCGGCCGCGAGACCCACCGTCTCCAGCAAGAAGAACTCCGGAGGAATTTCAGAAGCCGCTTCGATATGAACAGCATGAGCGCACCTTTCCTGCGCCGTCATATAAAGCCGCCTTGTGTTCGCAGAGTTCTTACCGCCAATAACGATAACGCCATCAACTACGCCGCACAATTCCGCCAACGCTTTCTGCCGCTCCATCGTCGCAGGGCAAATTGTGTCCAGCACCACAAGACCTGGGATTTTACGGCGCAAAACAGCGGCAACAGCATCGTACTCAGAGCGGCTGATAGTCGTCTGTCCAATAAGGACGGCGCGTGTTTCGCTCGCATCATTTCCGGCGCACGGCACCGCCACATTCTCCGCATCGTTACGATCTGCGACAAGAATACATTCGGCACCAGAAAACTTTACGCATCCGGCAAGCGCGGCAACCTCCCCGTGGTTCCTGTCTCCGGCGACAATCACCGTATAGCCGTCAGCAGCGTATGACGCGGCTTTTTTCTGATTCGCGAGCACACGGGGGCAAGTTGCGTCCACAACGATACATCCGCTTTTTTCAATAGAAAGACGTTTTTCCGGCGGAATGCCGTGCGCCCGTATTATTATGACTGGCGGCTTTTTGCTTTCAACAGCGGCTTTCCGAACTTCATCAAGCTCATCTTCAGAGTAAATGCAGCGCAGCCCACTTTTTTCCAGCTTTTCGAGTGCTTTCTCGTTATGAATAAGGGGTCCATACGTATATACATTCGTATCCTTAAAATCTACAAGGCTTTTCTGCGCTATATCAACAGCACGTCTTACACCCATACAAAAACCAAGCACAGACGCACGAATAACTTTTCTTCCCATAGATTTATTATATCGAATGAACAAACTCCGCCGCAAGAAGCATCACGTCACATAAAAAGTGCAAGAGTCCGCAAAAAAACACAAGACAATACTTTATTTATGGGGTAAAATATAGAAAAATAAAAGCATTTACTGCTCGGTGCTACTAATTAAAGTTTCTAATACTCTGCGGAGACCGTTGGAGAAAAGAAGGAATAAATATGATAATTGCAGATGATATTTTATATGTTGGTGTGAACGACACGAAAATCGATTTATTTGAAGGTCAATACCCGGTTCCAGACGGCATTTCGTACAACTCATACATATTGATAGATGAGAAAATCGCTGTTATGGACAGCGTTGACGGCGCATTCGGCGATGAATGGCTTTCTAACGTAAAGTCGGCATTGGGCGGGCGCACCCCGGATTACCTTATTGTACAGCACATGGAGATGGATCACTCTGCGTGCATCGCGCAATTCGCGGCGGCTTACCCTGATGTAACGCTTGTGGCTTCAAAGCTTGCGTTCGTTATAATGAAAAACCTTTTTGGCACAGACTACGCAGACAGGCAGATTGTGATAACTGAAGGCAGCACGCTGAGTCTTGGAAAGCACGAACTGCGCTTTATAGCCGCGCCGAACGTGCATTGGCCTGAAGTTATGTTCACATACGATGAAACGACAAAAACACTTTTTTCAGCAGATGCATTCGGAACGTTCGGCGCACTCGGTGCGACCGGTGCCACTATAGCTAGTTCCGCAAGCTACGGCGAACTTGACGCAAACTCTGCTTTGGGCGCGGGCGGTAAAAGCTGCGCGGCAAGTGCGGACGCCAGTTCTGCGGCAGGCGCGACCGTCACCCATAAAGAACCGCGCGTCGCCGCATGGGCAACAGAAGCCCGCCGCTACTACATCGGGATAGTCGGCAAATTCGGAGAGCCGGTGCAAGCCGTGCTCAAAAAAGCCGCCGCCCTTGATATTCAGAGGATTTGTCCGCTTCACGGTCCCGTACTTACGGAAAACTTGGGTGACTACATTTCACTTTACAATACGTGGTCTTCGTACACGCCGGAATCAGACGACATTTTCATTGCATACACGTCCGTTTACGGAAACACGAAAAGGGCGGCGGAAAAACTTGCAACTCTGCTTAGGGAGCGCGGTGCAAAAGTAAGCATTG
>JAIKVO010000197.1 GCA_024685655.1 Treponemataceae bacterium | reverse complement strand
CGCGGTTACAAAGTGACGCTTGCAGACCTTTCCGAAGACTTGATTGCGCAGGCAAAGGCGCAAAAAGAGGAACTCGCCAAGTGCGCCAAATCAGCTGGAAACACAGCCAACGCAGAAACAATTGCAAAAGTGGTAAAAGTTGCGGGAAACGCAGGCATCAACGCCACAAATTGTTACGCCCGCGCCGCCGAAAACCTTGTCGCTTGCGACGTTGTGAATGCCACCGACCTTAGCTGCTACGAAGCCCACAAGTTCGATGTCGTTTTGCTGTTCGGGCCGCTTTATCATCTGCTTGAAAATGCCGAACGAAGCGCATGCATCAAAGAAAGCCACCGCGTCCTAAAACCTGGTGGGAAAGTTTTTGCGAGCTTTATTCCGTATCTTTCTGGCAGCATCGCGCTTTTATCAAGATTTTACTGGCGTCCCGAACAAGTTGATATCGACACGTTGAGTGAAGTTTTCAAATCTGGGCAGTTCAAAAATCTGTCTGACGGCGGTTTCCAAGAGGGCTACTATCCAACATCGGAAGAAATTGAAAATCTTTTTGATGCCAACGGTTTTGAAAAAATCGCTCTCCGTTCGATTCGTGGCTTCGGTTACGAAAAAGAAGACATGCTTTACAAGTTTGAGAATACGCCGGATTTTGAGAAAATCATCGGATTAATCAATGACACTGCTGCTGACAAATCAATTGTCGAAATGTGCGGCCACGCAATTTATGTTGGGAGTAAAAAATGATACGAAAAGCGACAATATCTGATGCTTCAAGAATTGCTGAAATCGATGTAGCAGGCGAGCGGTTCGCATATAAAAATATCGTGTCCGCCACTGCTTTATACAAGGGCTTATTGGTAGAAAACAGAATTGCTGTTTGCAAGAAATGGATTACCGAGGATTCCTTTTCAGTTTACGTATACGAAGATGACTCGGACGGAATCGTCAAAGGGATGATGGGAACCGGGAAATGCTGCGATGATGATAAACAAAACGCTTTCGAGCTTTTTTTTCTTTATGTTGAGCCGTATTTTTCCAGAAACGGAATTGGAACAGAGATGATTAAGTTTTTCGAAAATGAAGGAACGCTAAAAGGATATAAAGAGTTTGTTATCTGGGTTTTAGAGAAGAATGAAATTGGAAAAAACTGTTATGAAAAAAACGGATTTCATTTTGATGGAAAAGAGAAAATCTTCCAAAGGTTTAATTTGAAAGAAAATAGATACATAAAAGCAATTTGTTAAGAGGATGTGATGATTAAAAACTTGATTATACGTCCGGAGCGACCGGGAGATTACAAGAATACTGAGCTCATGACGATGCGAAGCTTCTGGAACAAGTATTTCCCGGGATGCACGGAGCATAACATGCTTCGGGTTATAAGGGCATCGGCGGATTATCTGAGCGAAATCAGCCGAGTCGCGGAGCTGGACGGAAAAATCGTTGGCGCGGTTTTTTACACGAAAGCGTGGATTGTCAGCGAAAATGGTGTGCGGCATGAAGTCGCGATGCTAGCCCCTCTTGCTGTTGAACCGACTTTGGAAGGAAACGACATAGGTGGTGCGCTGCTCCGCGAGTCAATAAAACTTGCGAAACATGCAGGAATTGCGGGAATCATTCTTTGTGGTGAACCTGGCTATTATCCTAAGTTTGGCTTTAAGCTTATGCAGGATTTTGGAATTACAGACGGCGATGGCAAGAGCTATGACGCATATCTGTGCTATCCGTTGAGCGAAGAGTTTACGACGTACAAAGGCTATTTTGAGGAAAGCCCGGATTTTGAGAAAATTGAAGATGAGGCGGCGATTGAAAATATCAGCAAAGAATTTCCTGCCTACCGAAAAGTTAAGGTTATGGACGGTTTCATGCAGATATTCAAAGAGCACCTTGGAGTTGTGGAATCGGTGGAAGGTGATGTTTTCAACGTTCGTTACTGGGAGCTTGTAATTCCGTGCAGGCTTGCGGACGGATTCGATGAAAGCATTGCCGGGAAACCGGTCGAAGGAAGCGATGTTCAGTTTGCATGGAATCATAAAGTTGCTGGGGAATCGCGGATTACAAAAGTAATAAAAAATCTGCTTGAGCCAAAAATCAGTATTCGGAAGTTAGAGGAGATGGCATCGAATGGGCATGTCGCGCTGAACGTCATGCAGTATGACGGCTGGCTTTTGCGTTTTTCAAACGGATACACAGGCCGCGCGAACTCGGTCAGCATTTTGTATAATCAGGATGTAGATGATGCGCTGAATGAAAAAGTAGAGTTTTGTGAGCAACAATACAAAAAACAAGGGCTGCCGTGCATATTCAAAGTTACGGAAGAAAACCGCGTATTTTCAGATTTTCTTGCATTACGTGGTTACGAGGTTGTTACACCGTCTTACATAATGGTGCTGGACGATTTGTCGCTCGCAGCCGATGAAACGAGTGCACCGCGAAAAAACTGCGGTGATATTCAGTTTTGGAACAATCCAGAGGAGTGGCTTCCGTCTTATTTCAAAATACACGAGATTACGGATTCTAGCGACCAAAAAACTTTTCGTGAAATGCTCGGTAAAGTTCTGGTAGACACAATATACTGCAGCCTGTCATCCAAAGGGAAAGTCGCTGCGTGCGCTTCTGCCGCCATTGAAGACGGCTATATGCTATTACAGAACGTCATCGTGTCGAAGGAATTCCGTGGTCGCGGGCTGGGAGAAAATATATGCCGCGCGATTATCGCAAGAGCAGGGGAAAATGGAGCGCATCATGCTTATCTTCAGGTTGTTCAAACAAATGATGTCGCACTGAATCTCTACAAAAAACTCGGCTTTCATAAATCGTACAGTTATTGGTATATGAAAAAGTAAAAAAAAGTTTTGGAGATAAAAAATTATGTTTTCAATTATTGGAGCCAGTCTTTTTTCGGTTGTGATTATATTATCACTTTTAATAATCTGAGGATTGTTTCAAACAGAAGAGGAGGTTTCGCGATGATAGTTATAAGCAAGACAAAATATGAGGCTTCAGAAGCAGAGATCAAGAAATTGTTTTCTTTTCACAAATTGGGGAATGTGGTCGATACAGCCACCCTTGGAAGCGGAGAATTTAATGCTGCATATAAAGTTACATGCGATAACGGTGTTTCCTATGCATTAAAGATAGCGCCACCAGAAGGCTCAAAGGTCCTGAGTTATGAAAAAGATATGATGAAAGCAGAGGTTTTCTGGTATTCGCAGATGCATGAAAAGACAGATATACTCTGTCCTAAAGTTTATGTTTCTGATTTTTCCAAAGAAATAATAAAAAGCAACTGCTTTATTATGGAGCTGATGCCAGGAGGCCCGCTTTGGGAGATGGGCTTATCTGCTGGGGAATATGAAGCGGTTCAGAAGCAGAAAATCGGCATGCTTACTAAAATACACAGGATTACAAACGACGGATACGGCTATATACAAACGGGGCTTACGTCTTCGTGGTATGAGGCGTTGAAAAATATGGCAAGCAGGCTGGTTGATGACTGTAAAAGCCTTGGCCATGACACGCCCGATGGAGAGCGCTTTGTGCAACTGATTGATAAGCATAAAAAACTTCTGGAAAAAGTTCCCTGCAGAATGGTGAACTTTGACCTCTGGGACAGCAATATCCTCTATAACAAAGAAACAGGAAAAATCTGCTGGATAGATCCGGAGCGCGGCTTTTGGGGGGACCCGGTTGCAGATTTTATAACTCTCGGTCCCGGACAAAAAGCACCTCTTTCTGCCAAACAGAAGGAACTTGATATTTATAACGAATTGACAACAGAAAAAATCCTCCTCACTAAGGAAACAGAAATCAGATATGCTCTTGCGGTTTGTTATCTCGCGCTTATTGAAGAAGTCGAAAAATATGTCAGATACGAACCAGACAATACTACTTACATCAGGAACACGGTCGCCGATGATCAGCTCGCGCTGGCCCCGGCCGATCGGGATCATACTGTCGATGGCCTTGATACCGGTCTGCAGCGGCACGCTGACGCCCTTGCGCCGGATGATACCGGCGGCAATGGCTTCCACAGGCCGGATCTCG
>JAIKVO010000170.1 GCA_024685655.1 Treponemataceae bacterium | reverse complement strand
AGTAATAGTCATTTCTGATACCATAGCATTTCTCCTGTTAAAATTATTGTACATTTTTTTGTACATTTTAGCAAGAAAAAAATAATTCTCTGTAATAGTTTCCTAAACAGGTACAAAATTTTACCTTGTACAACTATCTCTTTATCTCAAAATCTGTTTTATTACGTGATTTTTTTAAGGTTTTCCTGACCTTGCATAATGAATTGTCAGACAAAGTAAGCATATCATAAGCCACGGTCTCTACTGTGCTTCTTATCACCTTGAAATCCGGCGATTCAGTCCATTTTATACTCTTATAGGAATTATCATCGTAACTTTTGACTAAACAACCTTCCGAAAACGGAAGGTGGTACACCAATATAGACATTGAAAAGAAATAATATTAACTAATACTCACGCGATTTATGCTGTTTTAGCACTTGTTTATACTGGTGTTTTCGAGGCAATCGTGGAATAATAAAGCGATGGATCCAATTTTCAGATTAGCCACAATAAACGATCTCGCAGAATTATCAGTGCTTAACAAGCAATTACGCGAAGCCGAACGAACCGACAACGAAATGTCTGATGAAGAAATCACCAAAAGAATGGAGTCCTTCATAACAGGGCAAGTCTATAAAGTTTACGTTTTGGAAAACCCAGAAAAAGAGATAATCGGCTATTGCGTCTTGGATATAACACGCGAGCCGAATTATATGCGGCAATTGTTCGTGAAAAGCCAATACAGAAATCATGGCTACGGAAAACTTCTGCTGAAAAAGTGATGGAAGAATACCAGTTAAAAGAAATCGACCTTGAAGTAATGCTGTGGAATGAAAGCGCAATCCGATTCTATGAGCATATTGGATTCAAAAGCAGGTATATCGGAATGCGACTTTCTAGAGAAAACTGATTCCGTAAACTACCACTAACCGACCTTCTGAAAACGGAAGGTGATACACCCGATATACCATACATCCTACATTGCAGTAGCAAGTTCTTTTTCTATAGAATGCTCAACAAAGCTGTTCAAAGACATATCATGCTCCATTGCATATATTGCCACTTTTTTGTGAAGCTCTGGCGTAACCCTTACATTGAACGAACCTTTGTATGCTTTCTCCGGCTCTTTTCCTTCTTCCGCACACAATGCAAGATAATCATCTACAGCACCGTGAAAATCACTTATAAGTCCTGCTGCATCAACGCCTTCATAAGAAATGAGGTCACGGATTCCCTGTACTTTTCCGAAAAAAAGTTCGTCTTCAGGAGAAAACTCAACGCTTCCGATATATCCTTTATATTCCATTAAATTTTTCATATCAAATCCTCCTGTGTAAGTATATCGATAAGCTGTTGCACTTGGTATGCCTTAAGTTCATTTCCGGGGTGGGGGTTGTGCATCAAAATCGTTGCACGCTTTTCTGATGTGAACATAACTCTAGAACCGCTGGTTTTTCCTTTGTTCTTACGCACATAGTTAAGATATCCCAAGAGTGTTTCGGCTTCATCAAAAGTAAAATCGGTCGGCTTTGATTTCAACCGTTTTATCAATATCTCTTTCTTCCCCATTTTTATAGGGTACATCAACTTTTGATTATTTGCAACTATTTTTAGTCGCTTTATAATGCTAATAACCTTCCGAATTTCGGATTTACGAACGTTGTGTTCTTCACTGGCTTTGTGGATTTTTTTACGCTTTTTTGCGCGGACTACGGGGAATTTGACAAAAAATGGCATTTGCCCCGTAGTCCGCGCAAAACTCAGGGGATTCTAGGCGGCGAAACTAGCGCCCCCGGCGGGAACGCCCATTAACAATCAGAATGACGGAACGCCCATATACAGATGAATCGCAGTCTGCTTTATCTTCGCGCCTTGACTTTAGTTCGGGCGGAGTTTAGTATCACCCCATGAGCAAATATCCTGTCCGAATTATCGCTGTTGATCTTGATGATACGCTTTTGAAAAACGACATTACAATATCAGACTATACGGTTTCTGTGATGCAAAGAGCTGCGGCTGCCGGTATTTACATTGTCATTGCGTCTGGCAGAACAGACAACGCCATTCTTAATTATGTGCGGCGGCTTGATATTGCGGGATTTGAGCAGGGACGTTACATAATCGCGCAGAACGGAGCGTCAATCTCGGATTTGCATGAGCGAAAGACAATTTACGAGTATCATGTTGATACGGATGTTCTTGTGGGTGCTTATAAGGTAGCGATCGAAGAAGGGCTTGTGCCTGAAGTGTACGATGCATCTACGATTTACGTGGCAAAACCTAACAACTGGACAGATGTTGATATTAAACTGAGTGGGTTAAATCAACGCATCGTAGAAGATTATCCAGCTTTTCTTGCGAAAGGATGGCCAAAGATGCTGGTTCCCGGCGATCCAGCGCAAGTTCAGAACCTTTTGAAAAAATTCAGGACGATGTTTGGCAATAAAGCCGTTTTTTTCATGAGCAAGCCATATTTCTTGGAAATTCTGCCTGCCAATTGCGGAAAAGGCGAGGCTCTTTGTTGGCTTTGCGAAAGACTTGGAATTAGGCAGGCAGAGACTATGGCGTTTGGTGACAGTATGAACGATGAATCGCTTATCCGCTACGCACATCACGGTGTCGCCATGATAAACGGGTTAAATGAAATAAAGCAGATTGCTGCACACGTAACAGAAAAAACAAACGAAGAAGACGGAGTTGCGCATTTTATCGATAAATACGTGCTATAAACCGTGATTTTATCCATGACAGCGTGCATTTGAAGCTGTATAATCATTATATGGACGCAATAAATAACCAGATATCTCAGGCAATTCCACTTAATCAGGACTCGTCTCCAGAAGCGGTAATCGAACTGCTTTTCAAACTGAAAGTCAAGGATGTAATGACGACTGATGTGGTCACCGTCGCTCCCACTGATACATTCAGGACAGCACAGCAAATAATGAAGGAGCATCATATAACAGGAGTTCCTGTAGTCGTTGGCAAAAACCTTGCGGGACTTGTGTCTATGGACAATATCGTGAGTGCGTTCGACACCGGCACAATAGACGAAACATGCGACAAAAAAATGACGAGGAACATAATTGTCTTGCAGGATAACATGCCGCTTTCGTTTGCGGTTTCATACTTCAACAAGTTCAAATTCGGGCGGTTCCCGGTGCTCAACGGCGCAAATGAGCTTGTAGGAATCGTCACCACATCCGATGTTATTTCTGCGCTTCTTGTCGCCATGAATAAAGAGGTTGAGCGTCTTGAGCGAGAGGCGATGCAGGCTCAGGCGGCGTTGGAGAGCGGAGTTCAATCAGGAACGTCGCTTGCATCAGATTCTACGGAGCGCAGTTCTCTGCTTAAGAAGGTTGAGGATTTGAAGAAAATGCCTAACCGTGTCATAGAGTTTAAGACGGAGCCTTTTAACTTTGAGACGGCAGGTCAGGCATCAACAGAAGTAAAGAAGATTTTGCGCGGAATGAATGTTGATCCGGCTTTGACACGCAGAATCGGAATTGCAAGCTACGAGCTTGAGATAAATCAGGTTGTCCATTCCGAGGGCGGCTTAATGCGTTATTACATTACGCCTGAAAAGCTTACGATAGAAGCAATTGATACTGGTCCTGGCATAGCGGATGTGGAAAAAGCCCTTACAGAAGGATTTTCAACGGCATCTGACAGGGTGCGGGCATTGGGTTTTGGCGCAGGCATGGGGCTTCCCAATACAAGGCGAGTTTCTGACGGCTTCCAGATAAAGTCTGAGGTGGGAAAGGGAACGTCGGTACACTCGTGGTTTTTCTTTGCACCGCAGGAAAAATGACAACACCGCGAGGTTGTGCGCTGTTCTGCTTGTGTCGCGATAATGATAAAGGATGTTTAGTCTATGAAAACAAGTGATTTGATAAAACTGTTGAATCTTGAAGTTGTTCAAGATTCATATGATGACAGGGAGATAACGGCAGCGTACACGTCTGACCTGTTGAGTGACGTGATGGGGAATGCCCCGGACGAAAGTGTCCTTATCACGATACAGGCGCATAAAAACACGATGGCAGTAGCTTCGCTAAAGGATTCACCTGCCATAATTATTTGTAACAGCCGCCCTGTACCGGACGACTTTCTTGAAGCCGCACGGGAGGAGCGAGTGGCTCTTTTCCGCACGGCAGAAAACCAGTTCAACGTTTCGGGCAAACTGTACGCGGCTCTGGCAAAGTAGAACGAGAATGCAAAGCTGAGATAAGGCCTAGCGTAATATTGTAAAATTTCACGCGGACGAAAAAGCGAAAAATGTGCAAGTTTTACGTGATTTTTAGCGATGCGCTTTTTGCGGTACCTGTAAAATAGGAGATATGTTTGATTATAAAATGTGACTTTCATATACATTCCTGTGTTTCCCCGTGCGGCGACCTTTCCATGTCGCCATCGTACATAGCGGAAGTTCTGGCAGAAAAAGGCGTGCAGCTCGCCGCTCTTACCGACCATAACACGGCACTGAACTGCCCGGCTTTCGCGGCAGCATGCAAAAAGTTCGGCATAGCATCTCTTTACGGAATGGAAGTTCAGTCACAGGAAGAAGTTCACATTTTAAGTCTTTTTTCGGATTTGCAGACTGCGCTCGATTTTGGCAACGAGATATACGACATGCTGCCGCCCATAATGAACAACCCGGAAAAAACAGGTGACCAGGTGTATGTTGACGAGAACGAGGATATTCTGGGCGAGGTCGAGAAATATCTTATAACATCTGCGGATATTTCGATTGACGACCTTGAAAAGCGGATTCACACTCTTGGCGGGCTATGTATTCCGGCTCATGTGGACAGGCCGGCTTTTTCGCTTGTAAGCCAGTTCGGCTTTATACCGGAAGGCAACTACGATGCAGTTGAAGTTACGCGCATTCCGCCTGTTACAACCGACCCGTACACAAGCAAACAGATTCCTCTGGACACACTTCATTATCATCTTACAACATCGAGCGATGCACACTACCCGGAACACATAGCCCGCCGCCCCTTCGACCTCGACATCGGTGACATTCCGCTTATAAAAAAAGACGGCACCGTTAATCTCGATGCCGTTCGTGAAGGTCTTTTAAAAAGACCAGTTTACCAATGTCATTAATAATTTGCAGTACTCACGCCAACACCCTGCATCAGCCACAAGTTCAGCACTTCGTGCTTCAATAGTGGCATGCAGGGAATTCGTTGGCTACGTACTGCAAATAACTTTAGATTAAACGCAGTCTTTTAAAGTCAACCTCACATTCGTCTTTTATTTGTTGTAGTTTCTCTTTACTTTCTTTGTTGTCGTCATTTCAAGAGGCTTATCAAGCATTGTTATCTTTGAGATTCTTGCATAAGGCTGTTCTGTCTTGTTCACCTTTCCAACAATCTCTTCAACACAAGCTTTAACTTTTGCATCTCCGTCCGCATTGCCGCGCTGTGCTCCAAGTCTTGTGTAAGCAGCATCAGCCGCATAAATAAGAGCTTCAATACCTTCGGATTTTGTGGTTTCGTCCATGATGTAGCCCTGAACCGTAATCTGCTCTATGTCGTCAAAAAGCTGGAATGCGTTCTCAATTTCTTCTGGGAATACATTCTTTCCACCTTCCGTAACAATCATGTTTTTCGCACGGCCAGAAAGATACAAGTAGCCTTCAGAATCAAGCTTTCCAAGGTCTCCTGTTTTGAACCAGCCGTCATCCGTAAAGACTGCGGCAGTTTCTTCCGGCATGTTGTAGTAGCCCTGCATAACCATCGGACCTTTTACCTGAACTTCACCGATACCGTTTTCATCAGGATTTGCGATCCGCATTTCCATCCAAGGATCAAAGAACTTTCCGACGCTCTCAATCTTAAAGTGTTCTTTCGGGTTGAGCGCGATAATCGGGGATGTTTCCGTAAGTCCGTATCCCTGAATAAAATCGATACCCATTTCGTTGTATACTTTGAAAACGCTCGCTGCAAGAGGACCACCGCCGCAAATTGCGATACGCAGGTTGTCAATACTTGCTTTCTTGAGAATTGCTCCGAACATTTTCTTTCCAGGATTAATACCGAAAACTTTCTTAACAAAATAAGATATGCCCATCAGGAAGCGGATAAGACCATATACAACAGATCCTTTCTCTTTTATTCCTTTCATTATTCCAGCGAGCAATTTGTTGAACAGAAGAGGAACGCCAAGGAGCATCGTGATTTTTCCTTCACGAAGTTCTTTGAGCATTCGCGTTACAGCCATCGACTTACCAAATACGATTTCAGCACCAACAGATAAAGATTCAATGAAAACTGCCTGCATTGTGTATGAGTGATGAATAGGAAGCAACGCATAGAAAACATCTGTCGGAAGAATTGTAAGGTGAAGCTGAGCAATATAACAGTCAGAAACAAGATTTCTGTGTGTAAGCATGGCACCTTTAGGGTTGCCTGTTGTTCCCGATGTGAAGAGAATCGCTGCAAGATCAGTTTCTTTTGGTTTGTCAGTCTCATAAGTTTTGGAAGCAGCAAGGTTATAGACATATGCATCCTCGAACTGTTTAGAGAGAGACATAATCTTCATATCGCCTGAATGTTCCTTGAAGTATGGATACTTTTCCTCATCAAGGAAGAAGATTTTTGGTTTTGCAGTATTAAGGAGATTTTCAACTTCATGTTCATGCAGACCATGATCAATTGGTACGATTACACCACCACAGAAGTGTGTTGCAAGGAATACGGTTGCCCATTCAGGGGAGTTTTTGCCTGTTACAGCAACTCTGTCTCCAGCTCTGATTCCTTGTTCATAAAGCCAGTAACTAAGTTTTTCAACATTTGCCAGAACCTGTTTGTAAGTGAGAGTGTTCCTGTCTGGTTCAAAAACAGTAAAACCGTTTCTTTCTGGATAGCGTTCAGCTGTAATTCTGAACATTTCTGGAATTGTGGGCCATTCGCCCGTGAAAGTCTTTCCTCTCCATGCATCAAGAAATGCCCATGGAAGTTCTTTCTGCTTGTTCATTGTCGTTCCCTACTAAATTCGAATTTTTAAGAAAAGACAGGTTCCCTGTCATACTAATATAGACCAGATAAAGAATGAAAAAGTTGCACGACATTATAATAAATTTTGTTTTTTTGTAATTATAATTTTTTTTGATTATGTGTACACAAGGAAAAACTGACCTCCGAGACGTTTCCAAGCTTGTCTCTGAGTTGAAAATTGCAGAAAAAGTGCAGTTTTTAACATTGTATTTTTGAAACTCCCTATTAATAGCGAAAATTTTCAAGTTTGCCTTAATATTTAATAGAAATGAAATGTATGATGAATGAATTTTTCATGGATTTATTGTTTTTCTTATTATTTTGAAATATACTGTATTATATGGTTTGTAAAAGAAAAGTAGCAGTTCTTTCGATATTTGTTCTATTAATTACTAATTTTTCTCTTTTTGCACAAAGTGCAGATACAAGTGCTCTTGATAAACGTAACAAATTCATTGAAACTGCAAAACAGTTTTTAGGCGTTCCCTATGTTTACGGAGGAACCTCTCGGAGCGGAATAGATTGTTCCGGTCTTGTTTTTTTGGCTGGAAAAGGAATAGGTCTTTCATTGCCACGTACAGCCAGTCAAATATGTGATTTTTCAAGAAAAATAGAAGATTCAGAAAGACAAGCTGGTGACTTGCTGTTTTTTAGTGATAATGGATCTAAAGTTACGCATGTTTCTATTTATCTTGGTGATGGAAAAATGATTCATGCTGCTAGTAGTGGACCGAAAACGGGTGTTATCATTTCTGAAGTAACAGAATCTTATTGGAAACGTACATATTATTGTGCAGGACGTATTATTGATCCTGTTACTGCGGTTGCTGATAATACCCCAACCCCACAAACAACTCCTACAACGAACAACGGTGGTACAAGTCTTGGAACTGTTCCTCCTGGCGGAACTGTAATTGCAAGCATCAATAAACCGGAAAAAGAAACTGCACCAACTGTACAAAAAGAAGAAAGTGTACAGAACGAACAAACCACTATTCCAATGGAAGGAATAGTTATTGCCACAGCTAATAAGAAAGTTCAAGACGCAAAGGAAGCTAAAGAAACAACCGAAGAAGAAAGTGAAAAAAAAATAAACCCTTTTTTAGAAAAGATTTCCATTGATGTGTCGGTTGTTGGAGGGTGGTCTTTATTCACGACTGAAAAATTTGGTTTTGTTTTTAGGGGACTGAATGCTCAGGGTGTTGCTTCTTATGGAACTGGTGATACAAAACCGGGTGTCGGACTCGCATTAAACTGGGATCCGTCAATGAATATATTCCAGTTGATATTTACGCTGTCATTTTTCGCAAACGATAATGTACGAATTTACGCCGGTCCTGTTTTAACATTAGGAAAAACTGTGCTTCCAGGAACTTCGCAAAGAATTGAAGCTTCTGTATTCCCAGGAATTTTAGGTGTTTCACTCCAGACACCAGTTATTCATGTTGGTAAATTTGATTTTCGTTTCTGTCAGGATATTGCGCTAACGGTATACAACAAAACAGATGGCTCAGCGTTACCGTTTGGAAGTGCTGCAGCTGCAGGTTTATCGTTTCAGACAGGATTTCGTGTAACAATTCCGCGCTTTTAGGTATTTATAAGATATGAAAAGAGTTTTTTCTTCACGGTTAGTAACAACTATTTTTGGCGTTGTAAGTTTTTTGTGTATTTGTTTGTTTATAACAGGATGTTCACCTGTTGTTAAAATAAATATAACGACATTGACAAATGACGATAAGATGACTGTCGATTTTGCCAGCAACACAGGAGAAACGGTTGCTGATGTATTTTACTCAACAACAAACGCATCACCGGAAATGACACGCGCTGACGAAAAGCTGATGGCAGATGGTCTTACAAGAGCGGGATTCACTGTAAAAAGCTGTACGGGTTATGGTGTTTCAATAAATTGTGAAACAGGTCCGGATTCTATTACGAAGATTTTACCAGATCTTCCGGGAATGTTTTCATTAATAGAGAAAAGTGGCAAAAAATCGTTTTCCGTAACACTTAATCCAGAATATATCCAGTATTTACTGACTTATCTTCCAGAAGAAAGCACCGGTTATGCGGATTTGTTGATGGCTCCGCTTTTTACTGGCGAAGAAATGGACGAAGAAGAATACGTGGATACTGTAGCTGTTGTTTATGGACGGAAACTTGCCAACGAAGCAACTACATTTAAATTTAAATTCCAAATAACTGTTCCGGGAACAGTTACAGCAGTTTCTGTTCCAAAATATTCAACCGGAACTTACAAAGAGAATACAGCTGAAATAACCGCAACAATGGCATCGTTCCTTTCAGATTATAAAGGAGCTGTTTATACGGTGGAATGGAAATAGACGATATTTTGTTTAGAAATCTGCGTGAATTAATCTAACGAAAGCAAAAAATCGACTTTAAAAGACGGGTTGTTTATGATTATTGAAATCAAACTGCCCGTTTTTTTTGCGCTTATTGATGCTTGTTCAGAAAGATCTGCAAGCCTGTATAAAAATGAGTTTTTGTTTTCGTAGTCCTGAAGAACAGAGACAGATACATCAAGACCCGATGATTTTTTGTCCGATGTCGGAGTAAAAAACATATAAAATGTTTCGGTTCGCTTTTTGTAGTCGGCAGTGTAGGTGCGGTCAGCTGTCAATAGAAAAGATCCGTCTGTTTCTGGTTTTGAAATGTATATATCTGTTATAGACGTAAGGATGTTTGAGCCATTTATGCGGAAACGCATGATTTCACGTTTTGTTGATGTGTTTTGCGCTGTTTCTGTGGTTTGTGCACTTTCTGAAGTCTGCGAGGAAGTTTGTGCGTTGCTCAGCTGCGTTGTGTCTGTATTTGTTTCTTCGAGCTTTTGAGATAACTCGTTCAGTTTTTCGATTATTTGTGAAAGAAGAACATAATTCGTGTATGCGGAAGTGCTTTGGTTAGACGACAAACCCGACAACGTCGAAAGCGATGAGTCGCTTGAAAGGAGCGAAGATATTGACGACAGCGATGATATTGAAGAAATTGTTGCGGCATCTGTTGAAGAAAGTGCAGAGGCTGTGGATGAACCTGTGTCAGAAACACCGAGCAGCGCAGAAAGCGTGTCCAAGCCTGTTGTGTTGGTTAGTCCTAAAAGTGCCGTTGCCGTGAGTCCTGTTCCAACTGTGCTGCTGGAAGTTTTTTTCTCGCTGTTTTTGCTGGTAGCCTCATCGGTGTTTTTTGAGCCAGAAAGCGTTGGCATAGAAACAGACGGCATTGCAGGAGATGAGATTTCCGGCATAGAAACGGAAGGCATACTTGTCTGTGCGAATAACGCGACCCCGCCTATGTTCGCCATAGAAACTATAAACAGAAGAAACACGCATATTTTCGGCATGTTGCAAATGTGACGAATGATTTTACAAGTTCGAAAGACTCTCATTAACCATTTCCAATCTGGAAGTGAGCTGTGAAATTGTTTTTTCAAGCCGTGATTTTTCTTTTTCCAGCCGGGTTTTAACATCAACTTCTTGTGATTTTTTCACCATCATTGAGCGAACTGTGTCTGGGCTTTTGCCGGAGAGAATCTGCTGCTCGGCTTCGTTCCGTTTTTGTGCGTCAGAAATGCGAGAAATCATCTTCATGTTTTCAAAGCCGACCGCCGGGTTAAGGTTTTCTGTGCTTATTTTGGTGATTGTCTTAGCCGTTGTTCTTGGCAACTGCAAAACCCTGTCGATATAGTCTTCATAGCGGATATTAGCCTGCTCGCAAAGTTTGTGAGCTTCCGCGAGCTTTTTGCCGAACTCAAGCATCAAAGTTCCGTTTTTTTCAAGGTAGTTCTTTTTAATGTCGTCTGTAAGCGCGGCAAGCTCCGGCGCATCTTCTAAGCCAATGACGTAAATGCCTTGTTTTTCAGCAATCTCAAGCAGGCTATGAAACTTTGCCCAGAATTCATTTGTGTGTGCTCGTGCTTTTCCACAGTTGCCAAGCCCGCCTGTTTCATCAAGTTTTTTCTCTGTCAAAAGATGGTGCGTATACTCGTGAATCGCTGTGTAAACGAGCTGGTTGTCTGATTTGAAGTTTTTGTTGTGCAGAATGATTTCGTGTGTCTCAGGCTTATAAAGTCCGTTGACTTTGTTGCTTTCTTTTCCAGAAAGGGTAACTGTAAAATCTATGGATGTTTCTTCAAGTTTCAAAAGAAGTTCTTTTATAGCGTCGTTGTTCATTATCTTTTCCTCTCAATGTTATCTGTTGGGTATAATACACTATTTTTGATGTCGTTTGAAGCAGTTTAGAAGCGGAGATTATTAACTGTGGTTAAGGAGAATTAATTATTCTTTTTCAACGCAGAACTTTGTTTTAACGAAAAAAATCACTTTTTCATTACATTAGAGGTAGAGGACAACCGTTTTGACGTGCCCAACGGAGTACGCCGTTCATCTTTTTCTGATACCCTTTTATGCCCTCGCTCTGCAACCATTGCAAGTTATCAAGATCGATTCTAAAGGCTATGGGTTTCTTCGCTGGCTTCCAGTTACGGAGATGTCCACCAGAAAAATCTTTGATTTCGGGAATATCCGTCAGGTCGATGTTTTTGCGAAGCTCTTTAATTCTTTCAGCTGTAGAATTGTTTGCACCATTCTTCATAGCGTTTTTCCTCCTCTGCCGTAGAGATTCGGGCAGAGATAATTCTTATCCTTTTCCTTTCGGTATAGCTCGAAACGACAACTGCAAAACCTTTCACTTTTGCAATTCCAAAGTATCTCGTTTCCTCGGCGGTTGAATGTTCAGAGTCGTACTGTTCCCAAAAAAAGGGGGTCCTCAAACATAGGCAGGATTTCTTCGAAGCTAATTCCGTGCTTCTTGATATTAGCTTCCGCCTTGTCAGAATCCCACTCAAAATTGCCGTGTACAACCGTTTTTCCCATAACTTACCGTCTATAAATAATATATAAATCGTATATACAATTTGTCAATACTTTAATAAATCGAAATATATAGACAGATACAGTTCAATTAATGGTTTTCTTGACAGGTGAGAATTTTGAATGGTAGAATTTATATATATGACGATTCCAAAAGGCATGAAGTATATAAAAATAATTTAAAGCATACTTACTTCTCAACAGGATACTTTTATGAATAGATTAACTTTTACTACTGAACGTGTAAACCTACAACAAGGGGATGGATTAGGCAACTATCTTGCTTTTTATTTCTTTATCGATGGACAAAAAATTGAATCAGATGAATATAATCCTGCTGACTGCTATGATGTTCTGGATGAAGAAGTCGAGAAACAAGAGCTAATCGTATTAGCGCATTGTGGATGCGGAGTGTGGGGCTGCAGTTCTCTGGTCGCTTGGATAAAAGTACTTCCAGAAAATGTTGTCGAATGGACAGTTGATGACTATCCTTGTAGCAGAAATCCGCAAAAATACTATTTCGATAAAGCAGAATACGATTCGACAATTGCCGAAATAAGACAAATCGCACTTAAAGAATCGGAAAAAAGGAAATAAATATGGGTGTAGATGTGAACTATTTCATCGATCATGACTTACCGACAGATTCTGAAGAACTATTTACCCAAGAATTTAAAAAAAGGACTCAAGGAGATGACTCTTGGGAAACCGTTTTGAACGATTCCTCCAATCTAAGAGATGGTATATGGATTCTGTTTTCTAATAATGAAGTACAATTTTCATTTGAACTGTTTAAGAATACTGTGATGGTTAATAAGTTCATAATAAACGGTAAGGAAGCTATTGATAACTACAGATGGTATACAGTCCGTGTTTTTTTGTTGACAGATTCAGAACCTGGGTAGCAATGGTTAAACTGTCTTATTGAAATCGGAAATAAATACATAGTGCCCATTTTTCATTCAAGACATATTTTATTATTAAAGGACAGTTCAAGTTGGTTACATGAAACATTGTCTGATGTATATCTAGAAGATCAAGGCATGACTATAGAAAAAGCACTTACTATGAATTCTTGTACAGTTATCAGGAATAAAGATTGTTTCAAAACTTCAATCGAGAAGATTGAGGAGAACTCCGAACCATTCTTTTTATTAGATTTTTAGGTTTCAAGGAGGCTTTTATGATGGAATTAGGGGTTTATACAGACCCGCTTGTTTTAGCTGTCGTTTTTAATTTCTATGAGGCAGTTAAAAATTTACTGGAATCTGGGAGATATGATAATAACCTTACTGTGGATATTACAAATGGGTGGTTTGGTAGCCCAATTCCTGTCTATTACATAAGCCGTTGTTGGGAAATTTGTCTTGGTCACGAATTCAAAGAACCATTCAATCAAATTGTTAAAAAAAATTATGAAAATGCTAGGCATATTCTTTCGCTGTTTGGAAAAAAAGGTATACAAGTTAAAGATATTCCATTTTCCGAAATATCCCCTGCTTGCTGGGCTTTTGAGGATGAGAGTGACGAAGAAATACTACGTGGAAAGAAAAAAGAATTTATTTCGCTAAGTATACGAGAAGTTGATTTGGATTTATATATAGCAGTTCATAAGATGGATTTTAAAAGAGCAAAAGGATTACTCAATCAAGGTGCAAACCCACTCTACAAACATTTTGATGAGAATACGAGTTTACTCGACTTATGCGGTGATGAATGTTGTTATCAAGCAACACATCTCGCCGCAGAGTTGATTCGAGAACCAGATTTGTTTATAAACTCTATAGATTATGATGAAATTGGGAATATATTTAGATGGGCAGCAAATGAATTGATGTGGAACCTTTTGGAATCTTATCGTGTGAAAAACAAAGTTCAAGGACGAAACTATGGCAAAACTGAAATCTGAAAATTTAGAATTGGAATTCAAACTTTTAGAGTGTCATAAGTATGATCTTATGGAATACGATTTTGTTTGTACCCTCACATGGAAAGGTATTCCTGTTTTGAATGACAAGGCATTTAAGCGATCTACTTCTTATTGGAAAAAAGGTTCTGATGGCGGCTTAATCGGCGAGGAAATGGATTCTTTTTCTTTAATTACTGAATTGGAAGATGCAGTTAAAACAAAAGAAATGCGGATTTGGGAATCGTGGCCAGATCCTGATATGTGCGTCGCAGTTTATCCGAATAGATGTTTTCC
Source organism: Treponemataceae bacterium (assembly GCA_024685655.1). GTDB lineage: Bacteria > Spirochaetota > Spirochaetia > Treponematales > Treponemataceae > Treponema_I. The sequence goes on along the minus strand of JAIKVO010000170.1, from coordinate 2,798 downwards.
AGATTTGATTACTCTAGATCAAGAATATCATACAATCATTTTCAGTCCTGATGTGTATCAGTTTAGGGATATGGATTGCTATTCAGGTTATGAAGGAGTTTCTTTTGTTATGACACCGACAGAAGAAACGCTCAATCAATTCATAGGCGATTTGAAAAAAGAATTGTTAGAAATAGAAAAGGGAATTAAGGATTAATCCGCAAATATTCAGATATACATTTCTATTAATAAAAAACCCAAGACGATCAATGTATCATTCATTAAGAATGCCCCCGATCTTTATGCCCGAAGCGACCTTGGGAATATAGAATACAAGCCCTGATTGCCCAACAGCGAATTAATGTCGCTGAGGTGAACTATCAGGTGCTACAGAGTCCCCTGCACCAACGCTGCTTGTAATTTTTTAATAGAATATTGGCGAACTCTGTGGTTGTCAAGAACGGAAAACTTCTTATAAAAAAAGAAGCAGCAGATGCCATAAGGTCGGTGAACGCCCTTTATGGATACACACATGAGTTTCTCGAGATATACGCTCAGGCGGGAGCTGCTATGCTTCTTTAATTTACAATAATCACTTAGAATTCTTCGTTTGCCATAGCTTCGTCAAGTTCTTCCCATGTAATTCCATATTCTTTAATTTTGTCCAGCAAGCCAGCTGTTTGGAATTTGCGAGCAAAGTCATTACGCCGAATTGTTATAGTATCATTGTTTAACAGAATATCAATCAGCCAGCGAGCACCTATTGAAGGGGTATAAGCAAAATAACAATAATCATTTGTAGCTTGACTTAGATACATTTTCCCTTCTTTATCTAGATATTTTGTACTCGTAGTTCCGTTTTGTTCTTTAATATCATAAGTACCGTGATGTCCTATGAACTCATACCACGATATACCCGCAATGACTTTCGAATACGCCTTCGAATCACACTTTTTATAGCTGACAAATATAAACTTATCATCAGTAGTATATAACCTAAAAATGTATTGAGTAAATTCATCAAAATCATTTCTATAACTAATTACTTCCCATAAGTTGTTTACATCATTGGTAGGTGTTTGTGATTGGGTAGGAGTAGTTGTTTGTGGCTGTACAGAAACTGTTGACTCTGGTTCGGTTATTGTAGTTGCAATTGACGACGTATCAACAATAGTCTGCTTTTGTTTTTTCAGATAATCATCTTTTGTTATAGTTGTACGAGCCATTGCACAAAGTTCTCCTGTTTGAACCTCCACAACACGAGCATTTACTGTAATTGTTTCTCCCAAATCTTTCAAAGTGCCGTAGCATACAAAATCTACACCAGTAATCTTACCAATTGATTTTGCAGTTTCTTCACTTACAAGACCACTTGCTTGGAACCTTTGTTCCGCCAAAATGGTTTCTACATTTGCACGTTCAATAATTCTAACTTTACCGGTATTGAACATTGCTTCTGTTAAAGCATCTGTTACATAGTTTTCAACCAAGGTATTATTATAATCTGTTGTAAATGATAAAAATGCATAAATTGGTTTGCCGTTTCGTGCTGTTTCTGCAACTAATTTATTTGCCATGCCGAATAATTCATCAGTAATCGTTTCTGGAACTGGTGTTTCCGGTGTAGAAGGAACTTCTTGATTTTGACCTAAAGAAATACAGCTCACACAAAAAATACAAAACACAAGAATGAATAAGTTCAAAAGTTTTTTCACACCAATTTTCTCCTTTTTTATGATGGTGTATGAATATTTTATTCAATCAATTCAAATATATCAAGTTTAAAACTCAAGGTGCTACAGAACACCCAGCGATTGCAAGATGAGTGACATGGCGACTGTTGCGGCTGTTTCCGTACGTAAAACCCGGCAGCCCATTGAGCACGAAGCAAAGCCGTTTTCCGCAAACAGGGCTCTTTCACGGTCTGTCCAGCCGCGTTCGCTACCGATAGCGGCATAAACCATGCGTTCTTTGTCGGATGTGAGAGCAGGTGCGTTTTTGTTAGATATGGTGGCGGTTTTTGATGTGTCGTTGTTTTCTATTATATTGGGGTCTTCTGCTGTGCATTGTTTCATGTAGCTGAATAGAGAAGATTCTGGTTTTACGTTGTCGAGCATAACACGAATGTCGTTGATTTTTTCGTTGGGCGGAATTTGTGCGTCATTTTGGGCGAAAGGCGCGGCAGATGAGCCGGAAACATTTGTGTCGGGGAACAGTGCGGAAAGACAAGCCTTTACTGACGGAAACAAGCTGAGTTCCGGGACGTGGGTGCTTTTTGCCTGTGCGGTACCGTCAAGCAATGCGACATAAGCGGCTCCGCGTTCCACGATATTTGAGTCCATGTAAGATTTTTCGCCAAGTTCGGTACCGCACAGGCACAGGCGGGAAGCCCCGAGCCCCGCGGCATCGCGGAAAAGTCGTTTAAGTTGTATTGGGCGCGGAAAACCTATAATAAGCGTAATTGGGTAAAGGGGCTTCCCGCCTGTAAGCGGGAGGAAATGGAAAGAAATACCTTCGTCTGTGATTGCGGTTATTTCTGCCTGCCCTGCTTTACCGTTGATTATTCCAGCTTCAAAAGTGTCGCCAGTTTGCTTGTGAAGTACTTTGATTATATGTTTTGCACGCTCATCTTTCAGCGGCAAGGGTTTGTCCATTTCCTCCCGCTGAAAAAGCACTATATTCATTGATTAATCCTGACTAATTTCAGAAACAGGAACAAAATCATTTGCAGCAACAGAATCTGTTATCCTGTATGAAAATTTTACAGGGGTTTCTGAAAGATTTTCTTCTTGTTTTGTTCCAATTGAGAAGAAAACCAT
>JAIKVO010000161.1 GCA_024685655.1 Treponemataceae bacterium | reverse complement strand
CCCTTTTTGTACAGACTTTCTATTTTGTTTCTAACTCTGTTTGTATATATTGCCTTATACAGATTGTAAAGTGACATAATAAGGAATGTCGCAAACAAAACCGTTAATTTTTGCTCTGAAAAATAAGTCAGCAGAACCCCTGCAACGCAACCAAAACCTAATATCGCGTAAATTGATTCTATCAGGTGCGAGTAATAGTTCTTCTTGTGCGTCACAAGCACTTCTGGAAGTACTGCCAAATCCAAATTATATTTCATTTTTTCCTCCAGCCCGCGCAACATTGCGACAAGTTAAAATATGGCGGATTATTCCGGGACGCTGGTAATGTCCGCCGCGACCAGCATTGTGACGTTGATTTAATCAGCAGATAACCTTCATCGGTTTATCGTCAGCCCGCATCCTGCGACTCCGTTTTTATGGCGTTTATACTCAAACGGAAGCGAAACCGGTGAGTCACATAAATTCAGAAAATATCTTCCTTAAATTATATAGCCTGAAATAATCAAGAGTCTGTCTATGCAGCCTCTTCAGCTTTCTTACCTCATTAATATCGTATTCTTCAACATCATCACATTCGTCCTCCATCATTGCTTCGTAGCATGTGATACCATTCCTCTTAAAATAAAGTATGTTCATTAAATATTCTAGGAAATCGTCTATTTCTTTAGGCGGAGGCGTAAGCATTATTCCTTCTTCCTCAGTCATTACGTATTCATCTGAATAATCCCATTCTGATTCTCTTATGAATGTAGCTTCAAATTCTCCTTTGCTGATAAACTCTAATTCCAAGTTTGTTTCTTTATCACAGTCATTTCTACCATCGACAGGAAAATACATTATTTTTAAGACAGGTAAAAAATCTTTGACCTTTGGATATTCTTTTCTTAGGATATCGATTCTCTGATCGATATTCGGTATGTATCTGCTCAGAAAGCTGAAATCGTATTCAATACTCTCTCTTCTTTGACATATAATAAATTCACTGCTAAAATAACAGGAATCAGTAAAGTCTGCGTCGTATAAAAACAAGCCGTTTCCTAATAACGGCTCGCCGTTATACATCACAAAACTTTCTAGCATATCTCTGAATCCGGCGGGATCAGTGATTTCCATAGGCTTGTAGTAGCCTAATTTCTTTAATTTTTTTTCGTTAAACATATTGAATCTCCTTAAAATAGTTGTTAAAAATTATTTGGTATGTGCGCAATATTGCGCACTATTTTTGAAACCACAAAATCAGATTTCCCGTCAGCGCTTTCAAAAGCAATTTCTGCCGGACAATCAAGTAAAGAGGAAACTCTATCGTCTATATCAAGAATGGTGTTGATGTTGTATATTGCAATGTTATCTGAATTGTTTACATATTTATCATCTTCATCTCCGCAAAAAAAACGCCAACCACTGTCTTGTTGATTAGATGTTTCCTCTCTGTACATGAATCGAACTCTGCGTCTGTTGTTAACCAACATTTTTGTTGCTAATACAAATCCGAAGTCTTTCATATTTTACCTTTTTGCTCACAACGTGAATTGATTTCGAAACGGATTCTTTCAGCTTCTTGTTCAAGTTCTAGATATAGAATTTTTTCAGTATTATTATAATCAATGCTATACATACAATATTTCTTTTCTAAGTCTTTTAACTCTTCTAAAGAAAAATTAGACAAATCCTGCCCTGCCTGTTCAATAAGCTTATCTCTTTGTACTTTCATTTCTTTTCTTTCATCTGAATGAGCTTTTATTTCATCAATTGTTAGGATATGATTGTCTTCGAGGCTTATGATTAATGAATAATGATTTTGTTCTGTATCATTTTCATCCCATACTTTCTCATCTTTGGGCATCGAAACGGTTCCGTCAGGACAGCTGATAAAATCCTTGCATAAAAACTCTTTTCCGTAGTATGTCCTTACGCTGAACTTATAGCCGTTCTTTTTTATAATCTCATCTCTTTCGTTTTTGTACTCTATGAAAAGTTTTTCGATGTTGAAAGAAAAACAGAAATCTTTATAATCTCCGTCTGATAAATTATTAAGGAAATAGATAATGCAATATCCGTTTATGCAGCAAATTACAATTGAAAAAAATATGTAAGAATAATGATTTTGTATTTCATTAATAATCTCTGCAATTTTACAAACTATCAAAATTCCAATCACAATATTTAATATTTCAAAAAATATTAAAACTAGCAAAGCTTCCAGCGGTTTCTTGGCTTTTTTGTATTCTTTCAGATTCTCATAGTATCTTAATTCTGTCATAATCTTCTCCTTCTTACAAAACAGCTTTATCAGTATGCGCAAACTTGCGCACGTTTTCCATTGTTTTATTCATTTCTTTCCTCCTTTGCTCTCGAACACAAACCTGACTTTATATTCATTATCAAGCTCGAACCTGCAATCGAAATCTTTTCCTGTTTTGCTCTTGCAGTGCTTTATTCCGGTCTTTTTGCCGGAGCACAAATTGGAAACATCTTTTTCGGTCAGCTTCGCTCCGGAAACATTCTCCCACAGGACGAACTTGCAGCCTTCTTTATATCCGGTGCAGTACCAGTTCGTTTTTCCTTTGCGCACTTCCTTTCCGCATACCGGGCATTTGTTGTCGCAATGTTGCGACAATGCTCCTATCGGTATCTCAATGTTTATATCTTTTGAGACGGAATCCCTGACGAAAGTTTTAATGTCTGTGAGGAATCTTGCAGGATTCTCATCAAGTCTTTCTTCCCATTCGGTCGTCTCGGCGACATCCGCAAGGCTCCGTATGGAAGACGAGCGGACTGCCTTAAGCAGTGTCTCGCCAAGAGGCGTTACGTAGAAATTTTTCGATTTTACTATGATATAGCCATATTTCGTCAGCTTCGGTATGAACGTATGACGTGTCGCAGGAGTTCCCAAACCGACGAGCTTCTTTTCGATTTTGGATTCGTCAAGCGACTTCGGATTCTCGGTGAAGGACAAAATGCTTGCCTCGTTGAAATAGGGCGGAGCTTTTGTCCATTTCTCCTTCGTCTCAATCTCAGAAAGTATAAGGTTGTTCCAGTCCATGCTATCAAGCGGCTGCGACTCCTCTTCCTGTTCCTCCGAGTTGTCTTTTCCGTCGTTGTCCTTATCATGGATAACAAATTCCTTGAAACCCTTTTTGATTATTTTCTTTCCGGCAATTCTGAATTTGTAATTGCTTACTTCAACCGTCACAGTCTGTTTCTCGTACTCACAGGGCGGGAGGAAAGCCACTATGAACCGGTCGTAAATCTGATAGTAGATGTTTTTCTGCTCATCTGTGGCATTGTCCGGCAACGCGGCGAGCGGAATTATGGCATGATGAGCCTCAAGCTTCCTGTCGTTGAAAACTCTTTTGTTTTCGAGCGATATGTCAGACTTTTCCAGGGCAGCCCTGCATATATCCAACATCGCCGCGGATTTCTGAACAGTTCCTTTCTGATTGTAGCAAAGGGTTTCGAATATGCTTCTGCAAAGCTCGACGTTCCCGCTGCCCATAACCCTTGACGGTGTTCTCGGATAAGAAACGCATTTAAGTTCCTCATAAAGAGACTGGACGATTTTCAGCGTCTTGTCAGCCGTATACCCGAACGACTTGAAAGCATCTTTCTGCAGTGCGTTCAGGTTGTATAGCTGCGGCGGATTCTGTGATTTTTTCTCTACCTTGTTATCCATAAGACGTGCTCTCTGTCCTATGCATGAGCGTAGCTTTAAGCCCCGCGTATTGTCTGAGAATCCGGTCTTTTTTTCATCCTCGAAATAAATTCCACGGCAGCTTTTATCCGTACCCCTGTTTCCGAACAGTCCGTAATGCTCGAAATATTTCTCGCTCTTGAAATTCTTGATGCTGTCGCAACGTTGGGCGATCGCGGACAGAATTGCAGTCTGTACACGACCGACGGCAAGCTTCGTCCGCGCCGCGCTGGAGATATAACGGCAGAAATTCATGCCGGTGAGCCAGTCAGCCCGCTGACGGGCGAATCCTTGCTCGGCAATGTGGTCGTATTCCGTAAGAGGCTTTGCGTTCTTTATTCCTGCCTTTACGACATCAGGCGTAAGAGCCTCGCTTACCCAG
>JAIKVO010000109.1 GCA_024685655.1 Treponemataceae bacterium | reverse complement strand
TTTTTTCATCAGCTCCTCCTTTATCTGACTTGAAAAAAATCAAATATAAAGCCTAAACCTGTGAAGTGTGAAGTCAACTTCACTATCCTATAAGGCTCTATAAACCATTACAAAAGATACAGCTGTTTGCGCTGTAATCCTTTCTTTTATAATAAAGTACATTCTGTCTAAAGTCAGTGTACCATTTACTAATGCGTGAATCAGCCAGCATACTGCGCGTTTTCGTCACAAATCGGTGTATGTGTGTATTCAGTGTAGTTCAAAAGAAAAGGTGTTTTTATGTTCCAAATGTTGTAAAATGTGATATATTAACGACTATGAGCAACAAAATCATTCTTGACATTATTGGATATGTCGGCACAATTTTCGTCATAGCATCGTTCCTGATGGCGACCGTTAAGAAACTGCGTATTTTCAACTAAATCGGCTCGCTTGTAACAATAATCTATGGTCTTCTGATACAGGCATACCCCACCGTTTTTCTTAACGGATGCCTGCTCGTAATTAACATCTATTATCTTGTCAGAATGCTCCGCTATAAAGAAGAATTCCACATTGTCGAGGCAAAAATCGATGACGGCAGCGTACAATTCCTCTTGAATCAGAACAAGGACGATATATCTGTGTTTTTCCCAGATTTTAACGCAGAATCCCAAGACATAAACTACACACGGCTTATCTACTGCCAGAGCAAAATTGTAGGCTTATGCATCGGCAAACGCGAAGGCAACGCGCTCACCATCTATTTGGATTACACAATAAAAGAATACAGGGATTTTTCGGTCGGGAAGTATCTTTTCGCATCGATTCCAAACGAGGGGATAAGCACAATTGAGCTAAAAGAAAAGACGAAGCACCATTATCTTTACTTGCAGAAAATGGGCTTCGTCCGTGACGGCGACCGCTTTATAAAGCGAATGTAGCTGAATTTAGTCCGCTTAGTCCGAATAATCAGAAAGCCAGCTGAAAGTTCCAGTTTTCTTTACGTTATCACCGTAAATCGTGCGGAAATCGTCTTTCATAGAAATTACGTAATAACCGCTCTGCTCCCATTTTTCGCGGAGTGACTGGACTTTCTGCGTGTTTCCGTAATCGCGCTCCTCGTCGTCTGCAATGAGCATGAACGCCGCGCACTTATACTTGTTGTTGAAAAGCGCGTAATTGTGCATACTAACGTCACCGCTTGAGTTTCCGAACGAAAGAACCGGCTGCTTGCCAATTTCCTGCGCGATTACAGTGACTTTGTTCATCTTAAGGTTTTTGACAATCAATTTGTCCGTTCGTTCAAGCGTATCATCGCTTGCATAAACATACGAAAGGCCGTCTTTATCACCCTGATTCGTCGCTTTAAGCTCAACATCCATACCGATAATCTGCTCGTACGGAATATCAAGCACTCCGTCTATAAAAGCCCTGCATATAAAACGGTCGCTTCCGCTGCATACATAAACCTTGAAATCGTTTGCCAGAAGATAATTCACGACCTGAATCATAGGACTGTAAAATGTTTCGGCATAAGTCATGCCGGTAAAACCGTCAACGTCCCGTGAAAGCTGATTTTTTACAAAAGAGTAAAACTCTGCCAGCGTCATTCCATCATAAGCCCGCGCAGCATGAACGGCATGAATCATATCCATTCCGTCCGGGAAAGATTTGTCGAGCGCGTGATCACGAAGCATTCTGCCGAATTCCAGCATCTCTTCATCCGGTGTATACGACGGATCCGAGAAAATGCGCTGAGCCAAAAGATAGTATTCCAGATATGTAGGATACAATTCCCCGCATAACGTTCCGTCCATATCGAACGTTGCAATTCTGTCCGCCGGCGGTATATAATCTGGAGACGTCCTGTCGGTAACTGTCTCTACGTATTCCACAAGTGCTTTGAGCGCGGGCGCGCCTGCATTCCAGTCAGAAAACGTGACTTTTGTGGCTTTTCTTCCAGATGTAAATACTGGAAAAGCGATAAAAAGCACCATCAGAACAACAATCGCAATCTTAATTCTTTTCATGGAATCTTCCTCCTCCTCAATATTCACGAATTCGAGGGAAATATTTGCTAGGTTGTAACTTGTAATTTTGCCAGTTTACAAGTATCTAAACTCGCTAGTCCGTAATTTTTCCCGCCTTGCGTTTTTACAAAGTAACTTCACAATCACCTAAGCACAAACCACTTAGAACGAGCCGAGGCCGCCCTCTTTCACCTGAAAGTGGCTGAACTCCATGCTGAACGAAGCCCTTCCCTGCGTTACAGAACGGAGAACCGTAGAGAATCCGAACATCTTTGCCATTGGAGCCTGCGCATGCACGACTTCTTCTGTTGGTTTAGATTCAAGGCTCTGGATAAGTCCGCCGCGCTGTGTCACCTGGCTCATTGCATCACCGACGAATTCCTTAGGAGTCATAATGTCCACATTCATAACAGGCTCCAAAAGGCGCGGCTCCGCACTGCGGCACGCGTTGTCGAAAGCCTGTACGGCACAAGCCTCGAATGCGAACGGTGTTGAGTTAAGCTCGTCATAATCAATATCAGTTACTGTAACTGCAATATCCGTACAGAGATATCCGTACTGAATGCCGGAGCCGAACGAGTTCGTAATTCCGCGCTGAATAGAGTCAAAAATCTCGCCCGGTATATTGTTTTTCTTGACGTTGCAAACATAAGTGTTTCCGGCTCCGGCATTAGGCGCAACGTGAATCGTAAGACCCGCCACGTTCTCTTTGCCACCGATAACACGGCTGAAACTTTCCGTGTGGTCGCATTCCTGCGTAATCGACTCGCGGTATGTAACCTGGGGTGCGCCAACGCGTGCCGCAACCTTAAAGTCTTCTTTCATGCGCGTAACAAGCACGTCAAGGTGAAGCTCGCCCATGCCGGAAATAATGAGCTGACCAGTTTCAGGGTCATCTTTTGATGTAAACGTTGGATCTTCTTTTGAAAGAATATCTATAGTCTCTTTGAGTTTGTCGCGGTCAGAAATCGTATCAGGCTCAATGGCTACAGAGATAACAGGCTCCGGGAACGTAACGTTTTCCAAAAGTACAGGAAGCCCTTCCGTTCCAATAGTATCGCCAGTTTGAGCAAGCTTCAGCCCGATAATTACAGCTATGTCGCCTGCCTCAACACAGTCCATCGGCTCTGTTTTATTGGCGTGCATACGCAAAATGCGGTTAATACGCTCGCGCTTTTTCTTGCCCACATTGTATACCTGCTCGCCTGCTTTGAGCTTTCCGGAGTACATACGGACATAGCAGAGCGAACCCGCTTCCCTATCGTACTGAATCTTGAAAACAAGACCGCTCACCATACCGGACGGATTGCACGGAATCTCAACCTTTTCTCCTTTTTTTGTATGGAAGCCGATTGCAGGCGGTACTTCCAACGGAGACGGCAAATACTCCACAATTGCGTCGATAAGCGGCTGTACGGCACAGTTTCTTCGGGCAGAACCGCACAAAAACGGTACAATCTCGCGGGCTATTGTGCGGCGGCGGATTTCCGCGCGAAGTTTTTCTTCCGGTACTTCCTCGCCACCAAGATAAAGCTCTGCAAGCTCGTCATTTCCTGAAGCAATTTCGTCAAGGAGCTTTTCACGCCATTCCTCAGCAGACGCAAGCCTTTCCGCCGCAATGTCGCTTTCAAGAATCGTCTCGCCCTCATCTGACGGATCGAAACGGTACTCTTTCATTTTTATAAGGTCGATAACACCTTCAAAGTTGCTTTCCGCGCCTATCGGGATTTGAAGAGCTACAGGATTCGCATGAAACTTCGCCTTAACATCTTCCATCGCACCAAAAAAATCGGCTCCAATGCGGTCCATCTTGTTTACGAAGCAAATGCGCGGAACGTTGTATTCATCTGCCTGTTTCCAAACTGTCTCTGTCTGCGGCTGAACACCACCAACAGCACAAAGAACAGCAACGGCTCCGTCAAGTACGCGAAGAGAACGCTCAACCTCGGCTGTAAAATCAACGTGGCCTGGAGTATCGATGATGTTTATCTGATGATCTTTCCAATACGTTGTAGTCGCCGCGCTCTGGATAGTGATTCCGCGTTCCTGCTCCTGGCTCATCCAGTCCATTGTCGCCGCACCGTCATCTATCTCGCCTATGCGATGAATCTTTCCTGTATAATAAAGAATACGCTCTGTCGTCGTCGTTTTTCCAGCATCGATATGAGCCATAATTCCGATATTTCGCATTTTATCCAATGACATAAAAACCCCTTGCCGCAAATGCAGCATTATAAAAGTGCCACTCGTTTCAAATCGCGCGCGCGGTTTATACTAAAAAATCCGCCACATCCAGCGACACACACTGATTTTGTAACTATATCAGAAAAAAAGAATAAAGGGAATCGCTAGAAAGTGCGGAATTTTCGCTCCAGCAAAAAAGATGCACTTGTTCCTACTGATTTTCTTCAAACGCAATATCTTTTTGTAAACTATCTTGATTATAAAAATCGATTCGTTCCGTTTTTAATTTGAAATTACCATTTTCGTCACCGTCAATATCTTGGAATTCGATTATATAATCTAACGGTTCTGTTTGTTTTGCGAAAAACTCAATGAAGTATTTGCCTTTTTCATCGGTTGTGTCCACACTTCTAGTGTCATTATTTTTTACTGTAACCTTAATTCCCCGAACTGCATTTTGAGAAGAATCCGTCACGGTTCCGTATACACATGTGTAAAATCCGTTCGGTGGCATTCCATAACAAGATACAAGCGTTCCCATTCCAAGAGCTGCAAAAAAAGAGCATGTAAGTTTTTTCCATAAATTTTTCATACTTATCATATTAAAAATCGTAACGGCACTTAATAAAACTGTCAAGATTGGCACAATCAAGCGACAAACAATGAAAACAGTATTATTTGGAGTGATCCGGCAGCAAAGCTGCCGTCGGGCTTTTCGCACTAGCTCGAAACTGCGCACTCCGTGCTTGTTGCGGAATACAGCCGTCTAACGCGGCTCATTCGTGCGGCTTCTTGCCGCACGAACTAAAGGTGCTACAATCCCTATCCCGCTTACACTCCGAATTTCGCGATAAACTCGGCGCGGTCGTTTACGCCTGTTTTCTCATAGATCGATGAAATATAGTTTTCCACAGCACGCTTCTTAATATTAAGCCGATCAGCAATATCGTCGTTGGAGCAGCGGCGGAGCAAAAGCTCCATCACCTCTTTTTCGCGGCGGGTAAGTGCGTCCGTAAAGTTATTGTATTTGATTAAGTCAGTTTTAAGTTCTTCCTGTATAAAAACTTCGCCCGCAAGAACTTTTTCTAGGCTGTTAAGAAGCTCCGCCGAACTTGCGTTTTTAGAAACATATCCGCTCGCTCCGTTTCTTACCGCGTTCTGCACTATACCCGCCGCGAAGAACATCGAATAAACTACAATCTTTACATCCGGGTACTTTGCGTGGATT
>JAIKVO010000066.1 GCA_024685655.1 Treponemataceae bacterium | reverse complement strand
TTGTAACGGCGCTTGAAAAATGAGAAAAAATCGTATTTAGTTTGAGAAATTTCTTGTTTTTTAGTGTTTTTCTGTGTTTTTTTGTGCGTTTTATTCGGGTTTAATGGGTGTTGGTAACGTTGTTTCGGGGCTGTTTAAGTGGGCTGTAAATTATAAATCTTTTAGTGAAAAAAATATCTTTTGTTCTGAAGCAATGGCTCGTTTTAGCTCTATTGTGGCGCCTTTGCTTTGGGACCAATCGGGGAGAAAGTAAACGGCTTCACATCGACACTGCATTGCTCCAGAGACCATCATATAATCGAACCAGGTGAAATCTTTGTAGACAATGAGCTGTGCCGGATTCATAACAGAGTGTCCTTTTTTACGAAGTATTCTTTCTGCTTTTGCGAACTTTTTCTTGTAGTTTTTGTCGCCTGTAATTTTTCCGGCTATGTAGATTTTCATAAGTTCATTTTTCCTCTGGGAATAAGACTGTATCAAGAATCCGTCGCTGGTATTTCAATAAGGTCAGGACGCTGTTGGTTTCAGTAACATTTACTTTTTCAAGTATTACGATTGAAGCATCGCAAAAATCATAAGCGGCTTCGAGCTTTTCTCTTGTTTCATCGTCCATAGTCATTCCTAAATAAAAGGACTTCTGGTTCTGATGCTGATATATCAAAACCAGAAGCTGTAAGTTATGAGGTATCTTTATGAAAAAAGACATCTGTAGAATAACAGATGATGTAATTGGATGATGAAATCAAGGCAGATTGTTTTATCTTACTTTTTCAGCCCAGCTAGACATATTTGGCGGATAGACAAATCTATTCATAAAAACTTTTCTGTTATTCTTAAAGAGTTTTATATATTCTTCAGAACATCTAATGCATGTCTTTATTCCGAAAGGTAATTGCGTTCCCTTAAAATACTGCCTTGTTAAACCTATGTCATAATCTAATGATTTATAAACGTTATAAACTTTCATGCATTCAAGAAAACGTCTTGTGTTTCCATTATCAAACTGAATATTCCAAACTCTGATTAAACGCAGAAAGACTTTGTGGTCTATTCCTGATTCAATCTCACAAACTTTACGTGGTTTAAAATCATCAGCAAGTTCAATGATTTTGCGTACTGCTTTAAGTTCTATTTCCTGATTATATGTTCTTTCCTCTCTCACTGGTACAAGGTCTATAGAATCTGTAAAGCTCTCTCCGTCAGAGTTAGTTGTGACCTGTTCCAGACTGTACTCTTGTCTGTGTTCTTTCAGGTATTTAAGATGCTGCCATTTAACTTCATTTCTCAAGCAGCCAAAATAATAATTCGGAGTATGAGACCAGTTGTCATTCTTAACCAGTTCCAACACTTTAAGCACTGATTCATCGGCGGTTAATTCCCAGTCTTCTGTAATATTATTGTTTAGGTGTGAATAATAATAGGCATATTTCCGGCATATTTTTGTAGCGAGTTTGAAAAAATCTATTTCTGATTTATTCTCAATTGCCTGGTCAAACTGATTTAAAAAGTCTTTAGTCACGGGATGGTTTACCTTTCTCAAAAAAGATATCAGCAAATGAGAATGAATAATAAAATCTGGGCAAAATAAAAAGCCCCGAAAAACACTTGCATTTTCCGGGGAATGTGGTATATTTAATATACAAGGTTGAGGCACCCCTACGAAAGTAGCTGATGATACCCCGATCACTTCAAATGCATCTGACCTGCTGGCCCTTTCTTGGTCGGTAGCCACCAGATGCAATTTTTTTACCAAGACATTTCTCGTATAGCTTTTCGAGATATTTGAAGTATTTTACCATTCCAATCAAGATAAACAATTCTGATAGGTGAACGAAGCACTTCAGATTTCAATGATTTTTTCAAATCATCCTTTGTCATATTATCCAGGGCTTTTAGATATACAATTCTTGCTCTTTGTTTTTTAGCCTTTTTTATTTCGTGTTCTATTGCTCCTGTAGACAGCGTTTCCTGATGTTTGAATTCACCAATTTGATTATCTATGAGCATATCAGGACTCTTTAAGTTCTTTACTAAATTATTTCTAGGTAACAAATAAATCTGATGTCCTTCATCTGCTAATTTTTGAGCTGCATTCATTTCTTTTTGACTGAACTCCCAATTTTTTGCCATTTGAATATAGCCACCATGCTTGCCTTTGTAAACATTTTCGTAACCTTTTAATAATTCTTTTTGATAACTTATCATATCCATTTCATAGGCCTGCTGTAAAATATCAGACCATACATCAAACTTTTCTGCATTCTTAATCATAGATTCTGTCATTTTCCACCAGCTTTCTTTATCAAGCGGATTACCACCGAATCCTTCTTGCACCTTAAACTTTGACAGGCTTTTCATTGTTGGGTTTTCAACCATGTTTCCGAGTTTTCCGACCTGCGAAGGCCAGATGGCGCGAATAGAAGTTCTGCACTGGAAGTGATATGGTGGGAATCCATATTTTTTCCAGAACGGGTGATCTACCGAAATTATCATGCCGTAACCGCTTGCTGTGAGAAGGTGGCGGCAGATTTTACTTGTTCTTCCGTCTTCAATCACCATCAGCTGATAAGCTGCGACTTTTGTATTTTCATATTGCTGGAGCTTTCCTGCAATGTATGCGCTTTGTGTATTGGTGCGGAAAACATTCTCCCAGTAACCAGGCTTGATTCCAAGAGCATTTACATCAACTTTCTTTTTGAGTTCTTCCCAGGTCTCACTGTATGTTTTAGCAAATTTCTGATCTTCTGTATCTTTTTTGAATGCATCAACAAGAATCTGTTTTGCTTTATTAACTACTTCTGCACTTCCAAGCTGGGCCACCGTAAACGCCCTGAATCTCAATTTCGGTTCAAGCTCAAGCCACTCCGCCTTGCTCATAGGCACCTTAGACTTTAAGAACTGCATAGCCTCGTTAAACGGAACTGCAGGAATCTCCGTTTCATCAGCTGCGTTTATTTTGCGTTCAGGATTTTCTTCTTCTGCATGGATAAGCCCTAACATGTAAGAAGAGCCTATGAGCTTTTCTATTGCGGCAACCATTTCGACACTTGCGGGGCTGTAGAAAGGCTTTTCGAGGGCTTCTTTATCGGCGGTTTTAACTGAGTTTAAATAGTCTGTGAGGATGTCTTTAAGGTGTGGTTTAATGGCGTTTGCCGCGAGCTCGCAAAGGCTGTCGAGCTCGCGGATATTTGAAAGTTCACGTTTGAATGAATCAGAATCTGCTAGGAAAATCGAAAGTTTTTTTTTACATCTTTTGGCTTGTTAGAATCGCTGAGCATTACTTCGGAACCGCCAGGCATTACAAAAGAGTCGTCTTCGTCTTTTGGCTCCGGCACTCCGTAGTAAGAATACAAGGCAGACTTTGAAACCGGAAACTTTCGGTCTATAGCTTTCATAACATCGTCAAAGTTGGCGCGGCGGTCTACGTCAAACATAATCTGAGGAGCTGCCACATCGCTTCCAAAGTTCAGCTCAACAGTCCAGTCGATAATCTTCTGCAGAACGCTCTGAAGCTCAAGGGCAACGCTCTTGCAGTCTTCAAAAAGTAAATCTGCCTGAACTTCTCCCAGGGCAAGAGAGCCTCCGTTTGTTGTAGAGGTTGCAATTGCCTGTCCTGTAAGACCGTAGGAAATCTGAGTGTCGCAGGCTTCCACAAGCTCCTTAAAGTGCGAGAGGTCGCCTGTCATTCCAATGTCTTTAATTTCCTTTACGTTTCCAACGCTTGCGGCAGAGCCGGAAGTAATTCCCATGAGCATTTCTGCAATCTGGTTTGCGCGTTCGCGAACACGAGTTTCATCTCCGTCACACTCAAATAATGCCAGGAGAGACTTAACGGAAAACTTCTCTGTAGCCTGCAGCCAGAAGTCATAGCCGGCTTCCTTAAAGCACCACGCCCAGTAAACGCAGCGCAGAACAGATGTGCCGTATGGGTTTTCATCATCAGGATCATGCTGATAAATAAGCCACTTGTAATCCTGGTCAAGCTTCTGGTTCGTGTTGTTCAGAAACAAATCCCAGCTTCTGTTGAAGTGGAAACGCTCCGGCTTTCGAGTGATAAAGTTATCTGGAGTATAGGTATTTCCGTCAATTTTCCAGATAAGCTCAGAAACAGAAAAACCGTAGTCCAAAGCTGTGAGCATACGCTTCATTTTCTTGTGAGGATTCTTGAAGAGCTGCAAGCCCTTAATAAAATCATAAACCTTTTCGTCTGATTCATCCTGAACGATATGCAGCGGAAAGTTC
>JAIKVO010000055.1 GCA_024685655.1 Treponemataceae bacterium | reverse complement strand
ATTGGCTCAATCACATGATCGCTCGTCAAAACAAGGATTGTATGCTCGTTATCTGGAAACATGCTTTTAAGAAAGCAGCAGCCAAAAGCGACTGCACCTGCTGTATGAATAGGCTTTGGCTCATTCAGCACAAACAGCCTTTCTGAAAGGATTTCTTTTTGATGATCGTTATATGAATCAATCAACGATGCGCACTGATTCATGACAGTATCTGATATTTCCTTGCGTGTAATTACAATAATTCTGCCAGACACATCCATAGCGACTGCCCTTTGTATGGCTGTCTGCAAAAAAGAAGCTCCGTCCTCAAGAGACATGAACTGTTTTGGGAATTTTGCGCTGGAGGCGGGCCAAAGCCTTTCTCCAAAGCCACCAGCAAGTATTATAACGTCTGTGAACATGCTGAATTGATTTCCTCCGCTAAATTATTTTAGGAACTGGCACATGAAAGTACAGAAAGTAGTTATCCTGTTTACAAATGATGTTTCAATCCTGTCCTGAAGAAAGAAAATAGAAGGAGCATCTGCCCCGCCTATTCCGTATATTATCTGCCATTCACCATATTGGAATACATAGATGTAAGATATCAGTTCACCTGAATCTATGCATGTGAAACCGCTGTATTTGATTTTTGATGTGTTGATGCTTGTATAGAACAGGCTTTGTGCCGAGTTTTCTATCGTTATGTCTGTATTTATGCTGCCAAAAGGCTCCATTTCAAAATCTACGTTTATGCATTCTGTATTGCCCTTAAAAAAACGATTCTTAACTTCTGCGGATGAATACAAATCATACCATTGTTTATTACGGACAGAATAATAAGGAATGCCGACATAATTCGATACATCTGCAAGGGCATCATCAAGTTTTTTTATTTCATCCGAGGTGTTTGATTTTACCGGTCGGATAAGGATAGTCTCTGCAAGATACGCAGGCTTGAGCTTTTTATAGCATACTAATATTTCTGCTGCTTTGTCAGAAACATCGTTAAGGCAGATTTTTTTGTAGTTCCCGATATTTCTTACTACTATTTCGCCTTTTGCAATAGATGCAGATTCTTCCGTTTTTAAATTATCGTTAAAAAGAGATTTTAATATATAGTCTGGAACCGTATTGTTTTCGGCCGTCAATACAGAAAACGTAAGAAGATATAATGCACACATAAAAAACAGGATGTTTTTTTTAGCACTGATTTTCATAAATACCACCCAAAAAAGAAGCATTCTATTACATAATTGTATAACACAAAATTAAACGAAATGCTACATAACGATTAATCCAAAAACTTGCACATATACTTGCATAACGATGTTATTCTGTCGATAAATGCGGCGTTCAGCCTGCTTTTGAAGAAAAAAAACGATGGGGCATCAGCTCCTCCAATTCCATATATTATCTGCCAGTTTCCGCAGTTAAAAATATAAATGTATGCCACAAACTCGCCTGGATCAACGCATGTAATAAAGCCTTTGTATTTTATTGAAGTAGTGTTCACATTCCTGTAGAAAAGATACCTTGATGTGCTTTCAGCAGTTATGTCTGTGTTGATTATATTGAAAGGTTTCATTTCAAAATTCACGTTTAGAAAGTCGTTATCACCGATCCTGTAATGTTTTTTTAACTCTACGGAAGCATAAAGATTGATGGTAACTTTATTATATGTTGAATAATAAGGTATACCTGTATAATTTGAAACATCTGTCAGAATTCCGTGCAGTTTGCGAATGTCTCCGGCGGCACTTTCTGTGAGCGGACGTATTTGTATAGTCTCCGCAAGATATGATGGTTTTATCCTCTTAAAATCAGAGTTGATTAAGGCTGCCTTGTCGGACAGGTCTTCCTTTAGGCAAATCTTTCTGTAATTGCCGATGTTCCGAATTATGAATTCTCCTTTTGAAAGGGATGCGGCTTCATCTTTTTTGAGCTTGCTGTTGAAAACGGTGTCGATTATGTATGCAGGAACCGATATGCTTTCTGCTGACAAGGGCATGGCGGCAAGTGTCAATAGCAGCATTGCAAGAAAGAAAGGATATTTTCCTTGGATGTGTTTTTTCATATCTCCCTCTGAAAGGAAAAGTCAATCACAGAAAACCACCAGAAAAGAGTTTTCAAGATGTTACTCATTAAAACAGAAATTCATACTGATTGTAACACAAAAAAAAGTATTTTTCAAATATTCACATTTCATCTGGACTTTTGAGTGAAGCGTTGGTAATATTTAGATATCTAAGTTTTATAAAGTATTTTAGGAGTTAATTATGGCAATTTCACCAGATATAAAAAAGGCTATGGAAGGATCTTCCTTCATAAGAAAAATGTTCGAAGAAGGTATCGCACTGAAAAAGAAATACGGTGAAAATAATGTATACGATTTCAGTATCGGAAACCCAGATTTGGAGCCACCGGAAGAAGTTCTTGAGGCTGTGAAGAAAGAAGCCTTATCTACAGTCAAAGCAAGACACGGTTATATGCCTAACGCCGGATATATGGAAACACGCTGTGCGATTGCAGAAAAAATCTCGCAGGAGCAGGGAGTGGTTGTAAAAGGCGAGAATATCGTGATGTCAGTAGGTGCCGCAGGCGCAATAAACACAGTCTTCAAATCGATTCTGTCATATGGAGACGAAGTTATTGTGCCTGCTCCTTTTTTTGTGGAGTATCGTTCTTATGCGTCAAATCATGGCGGAAAGCTTGTTCCTGTTACTACAAAAGCAGATTTTTCGCTTGATATTGAAGCTATAAAAGCGGCTCTTAATGAGCATACTGCGGCTGTTCTTATAAACTCTCCGAACAATCCTACAGGAAAAGTTTACACAGATGATGATATTAAGCAGCTTTCCGCCACATTGGAGGAGCATGCTGGCAGAACTGGCCGCAAGCCGTATCTTATAGCGGATGAACCTTATAGGAACATAATCTACGATGGAAGAAAAGTTTCGCCAGTATTCCAATTTTACACCGATTCAATAGTTGTTTCTTCGTTTGCAAAAGATTTAAGTTTGCCTGGCGAACGTCTTGGTTATGTAGCGGTAAATCCGGCTTGCTCTAACGCTGAGGAAGTTGTTGCTGCTTGCATCTATTCTACAAGGGTGCTTGGTTATGTGAACGCGCCTGCTTTTTTCCAGCGCGTAATCGTTAGCTGCTGGAACGCAAAAGCAGACTATTCATCTTACGAGAACAGGAAAAAGATTCTTACATCCATTATGGACGAAGCCGGTATTGAATATGCAGTTCCAGAAGGCGCGTTCTATCTTTTCTGCAAAGTTCCGGAGAATAAGACAGTAAAAATCCCTGATGGAAAAACTTCTGACGGCGTATTCTGTGATCATCTTAAAAAATATAACATACTCGGAGTTCCTGGCACAGGATTCGGCCGTTCTGGTTATATCCGTCTTGCATACTGTACTTCAGTGCAGACTATAGAAGGAAGCCGTACTGCTTTCATAAAAGCAGTTCAGGAATGGTAAATCCAATAGAATGATGTAAATCGTGAAAAGGAGATTGATATGAGAATACTGATGGTTACTTCGGAAGCTGTTCCTTTCGCAAAAACAGGCGGACTTGCAGATGCCGTATCTGCATTGTCCATAGAGCTTGAGAAACTAGGTCACGATGTACGTATCATTATGCCAAGATATTATAGAATTTCTAGGGATAACCTGCGGCTTCTCGATGGTCCTATGTGCGTTCACTGTGGTAATGACGAAGTTTGGACAGCTGTTTATACATCAAATTTACCAGGAGCAAAGAATATTCCGGTATATTTTATTGATCATGAGCAAAGTTTTGGTAGGGACGGTATTTACGGTACACATCAAGAGCCCGATTTTTCAGATAATCCGCGACGTTTTTCAATTCTGTGTCATTCAGTTTTCCAGCTTTGCCGTAAGTTAGGATGGTATCCTGATATTATTCATGCTCATGACTGGTCTGCATCACTTGCGCCTGTTCTGTTAAAATTCAATGAACGATATCATGAAGAGTTTTCTCATACAGCAAGCGTATTAACTATACATAATCTTGGATACCAGGGAATTTATGGCAAACAAAATTATCCATTTTTCGGTCTTGATTGGTGCCATTTTTATTCAGCTGGTTTTGAAGATTACGATAATGTGAATTTCCTTAAAGCGGGTCTTGTTTCTTCTGATATGCTAACGACTGTCTCGCCAACGTATGCAAAAGAGATACAACGTAGCGAGTACGGTTTCAGAATGGATGGAATACTTCGAAATCGCAATGATGATTTGGAAGGTATCTTGAACGGTGTAGATACAAATGTCTGGAATCCATTAAAAGATAAGAAGATTCCCGTACAGTACAGTGCGTCCTCTATAGAAAAAAAGCTACAGAACAAACTTGCGTTACAAGAGAAAATGGGGCTGGAAGTAAATCCGTCCGTTCCTCTGTTCGGCATAATAACTCGTCTTGCTGATCAGAAAGGAGTGGCGGAGCTTTTTGCTCCTACATACGGATGCGCGTATCGTATGTGCACACAGATGAACATTCAGTTTGTAGTGCTAGGCTCTGGTGAATCATGGTGTGAGAATGAAATAAACATTCTGCAATCAAAACTTCCGAATTTCCGTGCTTTTATAGGTTACAACGATTCTTTAAGTCACCTTATTGAGGCAGGAAGTGACTTTTTCATGATGCCTTCTCGTTATGAGCCGTGCGGTTTGAATCAGATGTATTCACTTATTTACGGTACGCTTCCTATTGTACGACGTACTGGCGGGCTCGCCGATACTGTCTCCAATTACGATGAAGCAACCGGCAAAGGAACTGGCTTCGTATTTGATGATCTTACGCCGAACAGTATATTCGACACTGCCGGATGGGCTGTATACGCTTGGTATAATAAGCCTGCGCATATAAAAGCTATGCGTATACGGGGAATGAAGCAAAAATTCGGCTGGGATGTCTCAGCCCAGAAGTATGAAGATGTATACAAACGTGCACAGGCAAAAATCATCAAATAGCCACTAGTATTGTGACAATAGTATTAGGGCAATGGTCCGTGTGCCCAAAAAAAGCCGCCTTAGCATTTAGCTTGGGCGGCTTTCTTCTTTTCAGTCGGATATTACCATTTCTTCTCTAATGTAATAGGGTCAAGAAGAACAACAGTTCCCTCGGATGAAGTAACGGCAATACCTGTATCAGAGATAATTGCAGGCGTTGATTCAATGACTTTAACTTCTGACTTTGCCTTAAGTGTAAGCTCTTTATCGTAGCTGGCAAGAACCCAGCCGTTTGAATCTCTGACGATAACATAAATTGTATCGTTATTTTCAAGAAGAATCGATTTAGAAGAGACATCCTCTTCGCTCTGCTTGATAATCTCCATATCTACATTGTCAAGCAACACTAATTTAATAGCAGAAGTTTGATAATCAGCATCCGGATTTTTTCCGGCAATGGCTATAAATCCGTTATCAACTGGCAACATCGTTCTGTTAAGAATTACTGATACAGGAGATTCTTTGACAACATTTCCGTTCGCTACGTCAATGAGAACGATAGAGGAGTACATATTCTCAACATCAGAGAGCTTAAGTCCATATGTTGTGACTATTTTAGCAGCCTTGATTGCATCAGATATGTTTTTCTGTTTGTCATTAGCTATAGCTGTACGCTCAATAACGGCCTCAGTCCGCTTTTTGTCAGCGAAAGCTTGGCTTTCAGCAGCTTCTTCCTCCTTCTGTTCCGCTTCTTCCTGCTTCTGTTCTGCTTCTTCCTGCTTTTGTTCAGCTATAATTGTAGTTTTCTCAGCTTCTTGCTGTTTTTGTTCAGCTTCTTGTTGTTTTTCTTCTTTCTTCTGCTCAGCTTGTTGTGCTTCTTGTTTCTTCTGTTCAGCCTGTTCCTGTTTCTTCTGATCCTGTGGATTTTTCTGAGCTTCTTTTACAGCTTCCTGAGCTTCTTTCTTTTTCTGTTCTGCTTCTACAGCAGCCTGTTGAGCTTCTTTTTTAGCTTCCTGAGCTTGCTGAGCAGCCTGTTCCGCAACCTGCTGCGCTGCTACCGCTTCCTGTGCTGCTTGTTCGGCTGCTTTTCTGGCGGCTACAGCCTCTCTCTGTGCTTCGCGAGCATCTTCTTCAGCAGCATCAGCTTCACGTTCTTTCAAGTCAACCATGTTCTTTCTTTCATCTACCATGCGTTCGTCTTCCTCGCGCATAGACTGAATAACCGAAGAGTCTGAAATGATTGTTGTATCGATCGTACTTAATCCACCTTTATCAGGATCAAGAAGTGGAATTATTATTTGAGTTCTACCAGCCCAATCAGCATAGTTCACAGAAAGGCCAACTTTTTCTGCTGAAAGCTCTGAAAGAACTTCAGATTTATACTTAGTGAGCAAAGTAGCAATTTTTCCACGATAAACAGCATTGTAAACAGTGATAAATGTCGCAATCGTAGATGCATCAGTGTCGCTATAGCCATATGCAGCTGTAAGAAAACCTGTAATAATAAGGCGAAGGTTTTTAATATGGTCAACTTCTGCTTTGTCGCCTAGAATAAGGATATCTGCATCCAGTCCCTGATCAACATCAGGATATACAGAATGAATAAGGTAATACTTAGGGGCATTGCCTGTTTCTATTCGATGGTCTCTATTCTCCGCAACTTCTTTTCCAAGGTTTCTTCCTATATTAAGGATCTGCTCTTTTGTATCAATTCTGGAATGGGGTCCAGAATAGTTGATGAATTCAATTATATCAGGATTTGTGACTGTATTTTCAAGCTCCTGCCTGTCAACATTTACAGAAGCCGCTGCTCCGAAAATAAATATACTCAAAATCAAAAATGCAAATACATATTTTTTCATATTTTTCTCCTGTGTACTTCCATATCGAAATAATTCCGTAGCAAGTTTACTGACAAAAATCTTTTCGAATAAAAACATTATACCACAATCAGAAAACTTTTAAAGCCTTCTTTTGTATAAGAAATAAAAAATATTGGTAAATGCAATTATTGAATCGGTTTCGGACATTTGTTCATGTCTTGTATCTATGGCAATCTCCAGCAACTTCAGTATTTCGGGGCAAGCTTTATATCTGAAGAGTCATAAGCGATTTCATAACATTGACAGCGTATTCTTTTACGCTTGTACTGTATCCAGATGACATAAATTTTACAAGTATTCTGCTGCCATAGTTCTGAAATACTTCTGCACCTGTAAACTGACAAATTGAGGAGACAACATCGCACATTTTTTTGTACAGAGTATCAGAACATGTAAATGTGTGAGGAGAGTTTATAAAAGTGTATATGGCTTTCAACATGTGGGAGTCCGGGTCATAGCCATTCTTTAATCCGTAATCCAATGCCGTGTTTACCAAAAGCTCGCTGTTCGAATAGATGATAATATCACCGATTTGCGATGAAAAATCGTAACCGGTAATTGATGCATTTTGTATGCATTGAAGCGATGTAATAAGGTCTTTCTCAAATAGAGAAGGGTCTATTCCTGTATATGCGGTTGGATTTGATACTGGAAGCAGGGACATCATAAGCTCATCAAATCCTTCCAATATGTTTTGAGTATAGATTTCATCAGAATTTTTAGTATAGCTTTTGTAAAAATGAGGCCTTTCGATGGGTTGAACTGTTTCCATCCTTGCGTTTTCCAAATCCCCCTGAGGAGGCTTTGAGACAGAAAGTACCCAGTTTTCAGTGAATTCAAGAAGATATCCGTCACTTGTATAAAAGTATATTGTTTCGCCTGTTTTTTTTCGCACCCCGGTCCAAATCAATTCTCCGTTTTCAGGATTCATCACGTAGAAATATGTTTCTTGGGAGAACTCTGCGATTACCAAAAGTTTTCCTGCGCCATAGAAAAGAGAACCTTTTGTAAAGCCGCTTGAAACTGCCGTTCTGTATATTTCTGTTCCGTCATCTGTATTGAATGTAATTATAATACCGTTTGGATAAAGGACAGAAACTAACTTACTGCTTAATCGTAAAATATAAGCCGAAGAGGTTGTTTCTGAAGTAATATCTAAGTTCTGTATGGGTATTGATGCCCAACAACTTATGGCTTTATTGTCTTTGACCGAACAACATCCGAAAGTTCCATCCGAAAAAAGCATCAAAACGCCTTGTTCATGTTCTGCGGTGAGAATCGCTTTTCGGTTGAATGTAATTTCTTCCAAAAAATCTCCGTATGGCGTATATCTGTATCCTATGCTGTCTTTTCCTAGTAGTGTGCTTATACAAAGCAGAGAACCATCATTCAAAGTTTTTATTGGTTCTGTTATTTCGGCAGGAATACTATTTTGCCAGCGTAAATTTCCCGTAATTCCGAAACAATAAAGTGATTTATTTGTGCAGACGAAAATTCTGCCATCATATCCCATTACAGGATAATTAGAGATATCTTCTTCGAACGTGTACCCCCAGACATAGTACCCGTCAGGATTGAAAAACGAAATTGTCTTACGATTGCTGGAGACAGAAAATATTATACCGTTTTTAGTGACTGTATAGTCCCGTGATGGTCTGTTTTTTAGTGGCCGTTCGTATTTTCTGTAACCATCGGTAGAGAAAGTTGATATGAATCCACCGTCAGTAATTGCGACAATCCTGGAGTTGACTTCAAAAGGAGTTGATATAACTTTGCCGCTTAATGCAAGCTGTCTGAAAATATCGTTTTCTGCAAAAAGATTTGGCGCAAATATGATAAATAAAAGCGTCAAAAAAAAGAAAAAAAGCTTATTAAACGATATTCGCAGCTTTCTCATGCGGTCAGCTCCTGATTGATTCAAACACTGCAAAGCTTTCTATATGGCTCGTCTGCGGATAAAAGTCGAGCATCATAAGCGTTTTTATCTTGAAGCCTGCCGCTGTCAGTAATGCGGCGTCTCTTGCATGTGTAACAGGATCGCATGAAACTGAAAAAATTACATTTGGAGAGTTTCCGCGCTGCTTGGCGTGAGCACTTGTTTTACCGCTGGCTGAGCTGGATGTGTTCGCACTGTTGGGGCTGGCGGCGTTCCCACAAAGCCAGTTCATGACAGGCTTCTCAATGCCCGAACGTGGAGGATCTATAATAACAGCATCGTAGTTTTTATGCGCCGCTTGTGTGTGAACCCATTTTTCGCCTGTCATGGCAAAAACGTCATGTGGAATGCCTGTAAGGTTTTTGTCTGCGAAACGAAGTGCTTTGCGGTTATGTTCTACAAGGGTTGTTTTTGTGAACAAGTCGCCAAGCAGCGCGGAAAACGTGCCAACACCGGAATACATGTCGAGAAGTTCGCCATTTGCGACAGACAAGTTTTGTGCACCGCTCGTGCTGGTCTCGTGTTGAGTACAATTCGCTGAATCCGCACTGGACCGATTTTGTGAGCGTTTCACGCCGATTGTATAGCTTGCGACAATCGGTTTTATAGCCTCAATAGCTTTTTTGAACGTACCAATATTAGACTGGAAAAAGCCGCGCACATCAAAATGAATTGTTTTGCCGCATATTATGGCAGATGTTTCCTGAATATCATCGTTTTCTTCGTGTCTATGAAAATCTCGCTCAGAAACACACCTGTGCGTCGAAAAGTCGCTTTCCTCAGCTATATTTCCGTTAAAAACATGGAGCCGTCCGTATCGTTCAGGAAGCTTTTTCCCTTTCAAAAGCTCGCGTACCTCCGGTACAGCAATCGGGCAGTCATCAAGAGCGACAATGCTTTCCTGAGCCCGCCGTTTCAAGCCTCCCGAATGAAACTGAAACCTGTTCCTGTATCCCCAGCTTTCTCCGCTTATGATCTTCGCGTTATAAACGACTTCGGCTTCGGGCGAATCTTCATTAAGACGCATCGCTCGCCTGAAACAATCCTGCAAAATCTGCAACCGAATTTGCTTTTGAGCCTCGTCATCGGCTATCTGCAAGTTACAACCACCGCAAATCCCATAATACGGACACGGCGGTTCTCTCCGAACAGGCGATTTTTCAAGTATTTTTATAATTTTTCCGCGGTCATAGTCTTTATGGCTTTCAACAATTTCTATCTCGGCTTTCTCGCCGGGCAGAAGCTGCGGCACAAAAACGGCTTTTCCGTTAATTTTGGCCAAAGAATCTCCGCCAGAAACGATTTTTTCTGCTATAATAATCACGTCATATAGTATAACATAAAAAACATGGGGGTTCTACATGAAAAAGGAAACTGTATTCGTCAAAATGGATGATGGAGTTGATATCGCTCTTCACACATGGGTTCCTGACGGCGAAATAAAAGGCGTTGTCCAGCTTAGTCACGGCATGGCAGAATTCGCAATGCGATACGACCGATTTGGAACAATACTCGCTGAAAACGGATATGTTCTATATGCTCATGACCATCGGGGACATGGAGAGACTGCTAAAACAAAAGATGATTTAGGCTATCTTGCAGACAAGGACGGATTCCAAAGGGTAGTGCTAGACCTTCGTGCGATGATAAAAAAATGCCGTGCCGATTTTCCAGGAAAAAAAGTTTTTCTTTTCGGTCATTCTTTCGGTTCTTTCGTTTCTCAAAGCTTTATAGAACAATTCGGCAACGAAATAGACGGCTGTATGCTCTGCGGTTCAGCAGGTCCGCGTATTCCGCTTACATCCGCTGGAGCATGTATAGCCGGAATAATAAGGTTCTTCAAAGGAGGACATCACCGTTCAACTTTCATAAATGGTATGGCATTCGGCTCTTACACGAAGCGGATAACAGACACTAAATCACCGTTCGCATGGATTTCGCGCGATTACGCCGAGCTTTCAAAATATGAGGGCAATCCATATTGCGGTTTCCTTTGTACAGTTGAGTTTTTTGCAGATTTTTTTGCAGGACTTACAAATATCGGTAAGATGAAAAACATAAACAAAATCCCGAGAAATCTACCTGTTTTCATATTCTCAGGTTCAGAAGACCCTGTTGGTGAGTATGGAAAATCTGTTTCAAAACTCAATAACATCTATAAAAAAATCGGGATGCAAGACCTTTCGTTCAAGCTTTATCCAGATGCACGTCATGAGCTTTTAAATGAACTTAACCATGAGGAAGTCGAAAAAGACCTTATGGACTGGATAACAAAGCGGACGTGATCAACATCCGCAAAGATATTTGAAGCATAGATTGCTAGAAACTGCGTGTTTTGTACGTTGCATAATACTAGCGTTTCACAGCGTAGTTTCGAGCAAGTTGCATTAAACACATTTGAAACCACGTTGCGAATAGACTAATCGTATTTCAAATTTCACAAAATATAATGTTAAATGACGGTAGTTAGTTATATCGATACAATTAATTCAAAAAAATAACATATTGAAAAATATAATGAAATTTTGTATTGTACCTTAAATGCTTACACGATATTCCAATGACAAAAACGGCAGACCAATAAAAACAGCCGTAGTTTACACGAAAGATGAACATCATATTGATAAGAGCAAAATAGATACAGATGCTATACGTATTATAGAACAGCTTAGAATTTATGGATTTTCTGCATATTTAGTAGGAGGAGCTGTTCGGGACCTTATCATAGGAAATACTCCCAAAGATTTTGATATAGTAACAAATGCAACCCCGTCAAAAATAAAGAAACTTTTCAGAAATTCTAGGATAATTGGAAAACGATTCCGTCTTGTACATATTTTTTTCGGATCTAAGATTTTTGAAGTTAGTACATTTCGGTCTCTTGCAGAAGGTACTGTCGGAAACAGTTTTGGAACTATGGACGAAGATGTCCGCCGGCGTGATTTTACGCTTAATGCACTATACTATGATCCGATAAAAGAGCAATGCATAGATTATGTCGGTGGGTTCAGAGATATTAAAAAACGTGTAATACGACCTGTTATTCCGCTGGACAGTATATTTGTGGAAGATCCTGTACGGATGCTTCGTGCCGTAAAATATGCTACGACAACGGGTTTCAAAATGCCGTTTCAGCTTAAACGAAAAATTTGTAAATCCGCTAGCTTGCTTTCTCCTGTTTCTCCATCGCGTCTGACAGAAGAGCTGTTAAAGATAATAAACTCCGGTCATTCATACGAAATAGTGCAGCTTGCGCTTGAAACTGATGTATATATGTATCTTCAGCCTGCTGCAACAGCTATGATGTACGCAAAACCAGATTTTGAAAAAAACTATCTTGCACATCTAAAAGAACTCGATGCGCTCCATGTGGCAAATCCAGATTGCAGGACAGGACAGAAGCTTGTATATCTAATCTACGACTTTATTGAAGGTTTGACAGATTGGAAAAAAGAATGCGCGTCATCTGCAGCTGGAGAACTTTATTCACGTACTTGGACACAATGCCGCAATTTTGTTCTGCCTATGAATCCACAGCGGACCGAACTTGAGTATGCAATACGAACTGTCCTTAAAAAGCTTGGTATCTCAATCAGAATACCGAAAGATGCTTTTTCCAAGAAAAGAATGTCAAGAAAGGGAATCGATACACAGACAGAAGAAAAGCTTCAGCTTGCTGAAGAAGTATTGGAAAACTCAAAAGAAATGAAAGTAGCTGTATCGATGTAATATGCTTATTGTGTTATTTTATCGATAATAATGCTCACTTCTTCAATCAAAATACCTGTGAATTTTTCTATGTTGTCAATTATATATTGCTGCATGCTATGAATTTTTCCTGTTAGCTGAGTTCCGAACGGAACATCTATTGTAATTATAAATCTGTAACCTTGCGTGTCTGTTTTTATTGTAAGCTTTTTTACGCGAATTTGCTTGTCAAATTCATTCACACAGTGCATTACCATTTGAGACAGTGCCGCTTCAGATATACTGATTCGTCCTTTTTTTGAAAATTCCGGTCTTACAACTGATTTTTCAAAAATCTTGCTGCTGTTTTTGTTTTTTCGCTTCAAAAATACTTTAACAGTATTATAGAAAATTTGCGGATAATTTCGTTTTATCTCAATAGCTGGAACTGGTATTACATGTTTCCCCTCAATACGTCTCGTGCGTATGGCTTTGTCAATTTCTTCCTGTGTAGCAATCTCCTCGATATGTATGATTTTGGACGGTGCTGGAAGTTGAAGGCGTAATGCTATTTTGTTGACCATCTTTTCGGAAGTTCCGAGTATAAGTATTTTTTTTATGTTTTTCATTTTTTGTAATGCTTTTGCAATATCATCGCGGTGTGACTTATCATCAAAAAGTGCGATTTTTACGGCTGCAAGGAAAGTTTTTTCTTTTTTTGCCGAACGTCCGGCAATTATTTTATCATCCTGGATAAGAAGTCCATCATCGATGATGATATCAATACCGTATTTTTGAGCCAGGAGCTTTGCACGGAAACTTTTGCCTGTTCCGCTCTCACCGACAAGTGCAAAAACTGTAACACCTTTTACCCACCAGACAATATCATTCAACAGGTTCATACGCAAAATATATTATATTGAGAACTCACACTGCGACAAGTGATTTCTTATGAAAAAGCGGAATTTTTCAGGAAGTGGTGCAGTAATTGTGGTTGGAAGTTCTATTTTATTATCCGATGGAAATGACATTCTCCACGAATGAAGAAAAAAATGACCGCTAATCGATTGCGGGTTTGTGCCTTTGTATGCAGTGTCTCCTAAAAGCGGATACCCATGCTGGGCGCATTGGCAACGAATTTGGTGTTTTCTGCCAGTTTGAATTTCAACTAAAGCAAGCGTGATAGGTATTCCTTCGTAATTTCCGTATGCAATTGGATTTGCAGTGGTTTGAGCTTTTTTTCCTATTTTTTTATTATCCTCTGATGATATGCAGTTAATTATACTCATTGTATGAAAGCCTTGTGTTTTGGAAGATTCTTCATATGGAGAATCGGTTATTATATCGATCCATGTTTCTTTCATAGGAAGATGACCGCAAAGTACGGTGAGATATTCCTTTTTAACCAGATGATTTTGAAGCATATTCGAGAATATATTCGCACCTTCTGAATTTTGTGAAAAAACAACGAGTCCTGTAGTATGCCTGTCAATTCTGTGTAGCGGACCGGTCCTGAACGAAATAGATGAATTTTCAATTTTGAATTGTTCTTTAACAAGTTGCTCTAAATTGAACGTGCCTGAAGAACCTCCGCCATGAACAGCCATGCCGTAAGGTTTGTTTACGAATAACACATAAGAGTTTTTAAAGACACTTTGAATTTTCTGAGTCCCTGATAGATGTTGGCTGTTCGTATTCGTCTGGCAATCTGATATCTTTGGGATCTTTATCAGATCGTCTTTTTTTATTCTGTAACTGCACTCTGATTTTTTGCCGTTGACACGAACAAGACCTTTCCGTATGTATTTGTATATTTCAGTCATAGGCAATTCTTTGAGGACTATTCTTATTACTCTGTCAAGCCGTCTTCCGTCATCATCATGACCGGCTGTGTATTGCAAAAAATCCATATAACATATAATATTTACGTAATTATGCTAGGTCAAGCAAAGTTTCAGATGCAGTTATTGCTAACGAATCCTGTGTTTTTGTCATTGGTATTCAGTTGGTTTTCTGCACAATTCATAAAGACGATAATAAAGTTACTTTCTGGCAAAGTCCATTCGTTAAAAGAGTTAATAGAACTTATGTTCTGGAAGACAGGAGGAATGCCTTCCAGTCATACTGCGCTTGTTATGTCTCTTTGTGTTTCAATTGGGTTCAGGAACGGAATCACATCTGATATATTTATTCTTTCCACAGCTTTCGCATTAGTTGTTGTAAGAGATGCAATGGGAGTAAGACGCTCAAGCGGCTTGCAGACAAGATCTTTGAATGAACTTGGAATGCAATTGAAAAAAAAAGGTTTGATAGAAGATTTTACGCCGCTCAAAGAGGTTCATGGACATAAACCAACAGAAGTTATCATGGGCTGTTTTTTAGGTGTATTTGTTGGAATAGCTTTTTCTGTCTTGTAAGTAAAAAATGAAATTCGTCCTTAAAGGTTTGCTTTTCCTGTTAATCGCCTCAATCCTTATGATGATAGTTTTCCTTTTCCGAGTTCAGCCGTCAATGCGTATATGGGAACAGTACAAAGTAATCTACTTTCCGTCGCAATGCTCTGATGACGAGATTCGCTCATCAATCAATGATGAGGACCTTCTGGATCTTATAGTGTTCGGAAATGCTGATTATCATCATGTATGGAAGAGCTTGATCAATTCAGGAAGCGAGCCAATTGAGAAAAGAAACTTCTCTATGAAGGAAATACGTGATTTTTTCTTTTATGACAAATCTGGCGAGTACAAAATAATATACGTTCCAGATGATATTGCAACGGATGTTATAAATCGGCTTAAAAAGAATTCTTTGTCGTTTGGCACAGATTCTGTTGCACAATACCCATATCTGTATCCGATACTTTGTTTTTCTGTTTTGGTTCTTTTGATGATTTTTGGGCGGATTCCTTTTATTCATACAGTCTGTGCCGTTCCTCTTGTGCTGTTTTCTTTATGGTGTCCGCTCTATAGCTCTGCGACTGGGGCCATTTGTGTTTTATTCGCATTATATACCGCAGAACAATATTCTGGTAGGAAACATGGTATTTCAAAGGCATTGCTGAACCCTGCAATAATAATTTGCTTTGTAGTCTCAATGTTTTCAATTACGACGAACGGAATGCATCTTACAATTCTTTTCTTGCTATCTGTCGCTTCTTGTATTTCATTGTGGGTTTCAATAAAAAATATAGAATTGCTTTCTATTTCCAACTGTCATTTCAGATATGTGCCGATATTAACGTCAAGAAACATTCAGCCTTATAGACGAGTTACGATTTTCGCTGTTTCATCGCTCGCTGTCGCTGCAGTTGTAATGACCGTATTCTTTTTTATTTCATCAGGTGTAATTAAGAGTGTGGAAAAAAACGGCTTGTATCTGCCAGCTCCTTCGGAGTATACTGAGACTCAGGGAATAAATGTTTCCTCGTATTCAGAATTGAAGAAGCTTCGGACAATAGAGCAGGATATTAATACGGATTCTGATGTGTCAAATTCACCTGATATGGGGGATTTCATTGACGAATATTGGCTTAATACCCGCTCTCCGTATGTACGTCTTACGGATGAGTCTTCGTATTATGAAATAGAACCTGGAGATACTATTTCGATTCCTATGTTTACGGAAGATGCTGAAGGCATTCATGCTTCACAGAAAATTATCGAGACTTTCGACGATGATTTTTTGGATAGGATATCGGAAGCATTCTATCAGAATGGTGGGGCGGAACGTTTCCTGTCATCGCATGGAAAGCTTTTTACTACAAAATATATCAAAGCGGGTGATACATCGCATGATATCACATCTGTCCTGGCGATAATTTCACTTTTCGTGCTGTTTGTGATATTATTGATACTTAAATTGATAAAAGGCTGCAAAAAATGAGTATAACAATAAAGAAAAAAATAATAATTCCAGATACATCATTTTCAGAAGCCGTTGATGCATACATGCCATTGTATGATTTTGTGCCTCTGAAAGATGCGGAAGGAAATTTGAGCGTTCAAAAAACGGCTGTGAATTCACGAGTAACAGAAGGACAAGTTCTGGGAAAGTTCGATGCATACAGTGCCTCTGTTCATGCACCAGTACCTGGAGTATTAACAGAGTATAAGACGCTTCCAATGCCAGATGGCAAGCTTTCTGAAGTGGCAGTAATAAAACTTGAAGGCGAGTTCACCTTCAAAGGGAAAAAACTCAGAAGCCGTAGTTGGGATAGTTTGTCTTCCGTTGATTTATGCTCGATTTTGGCAGAAAATGGCGTAATAAACACATTTGATACACCGCAATCGTTAGCAAGAGAAATACTGGAACTTAATAATGATTACAATTCCAGGCCAGCTCTTTCGGTACGTCTTTTTGATGCAGATCCAAGCATATGTACAGACAGTTTTATAACTGTTAAAAAAACTCAGGAAATTCTTGAAGGTGTGGAAGTTATTGCTAAAGCAATGTCCGCAGAGAAGATTTTTATATTTCATGATAAATCCATAAAAATCCCAGCGCAGATTCCGCATGATAAAATGGTATTCATCGTAGTTCCTGAATCAAAACAACTAATGTGCGGAAAGCGCGAGATAGATATTCTGCTCGAAAATAATAAATATGAATACAAGACTTCTATAGCTATAGACAGTTCCACTGCCTTTGCTGCGTACGAAGCCGTAGTTTTGCAAAAACCCCTCCTGGAGCGTTTCGTTCAAGTTTCGGGAACATCATTAAAAAAGAATATAATGTTCAAAGTACGTATCGGAACACCTATAAGGAAACTTGTTGAGCAGTGCGATGGTTTCAAGAAAAAACCTTATAAAATAATAATTAACGGTCTGATTAAGGGAACTGCAATACGCGACCCCGACACTCCTGTCACAAGTATTGTCAAATCTATAACGATACTTTCAAAAAAATCTGTTCCAGACCAAGAGCAGACTCATTGTATTCATTGCGGAAATTGTCATAGGGCTTGTCCTGTAAAACTGCATCCAGACGCTTTTTTTGATTATTACTATTATCATACGGAACTTCCTGAACCGTTCTTGAAAACATCGCTTTTATGCACACAATGCGGTCTATGCAACACAAGTTGTCCAGCCAGGCTTCCGCTTTTTCAGTCAATTGCTATAGTCAGAGGAAACTTGAAATGAAAAAAAAATATCAGTTTTTGACGCTTACACCATTCTATAATACTAAACCATCAGTAAAAGATGGCGCGAAAATGTCACTGTTGCTTTTTATTCCGCAGATTGTCATGCTTTTTTTGACGAAAAGCTACAACTCGCTCGTAATAATTCTTGTTTCTATTCTTGCTTCAGTAGTTGCTGATTTAATTAACACATGCCTTAAGCATACAAAATTCAAGCTTGATTTTATCGTTCTTCTTCAAGGTTTGTTCATCGGTATGTTTATTCCTCAGGATTATCCGCCTGTTGCTGTGTTTTTTGTAGTT
Organism: Treponemataceae bacterium; assembly: GCA_024685655.1. Taxonomy (GTDB): domain Bacteria; phylum Spirochaetota; class Spirochaetia; order Treponematales; family Treponemataceae; genus Treponema_I. Next base: position 43,694 of record JAIKVO010000055.1, on the reverse strand, counting down.
CCTGTTGTTCTTTTGCTTTCTAAGTATATTTCTGGCGGATTCGCATTCTCATGGATTAATCCGGCAATGCTTTCAGTTATAGTCCTTTTCTTGCTTAACAGTAGTTCTTTTCCGGGGTTTCTTGTTTCCCGCGATTATCTTAAAGCTGAGAATGCTTTCTCTAATCTTGTAAGTGACGGAACATTTTCTGTTCTTCCTGCAGATAAAGCAATAACTTTGTTTTTGAATAAATACGTCTTCAAATTTACAGGGCTTGTATTGCCAGAAGGATATATATCGCTGATCTGGGATAATGGAAGTGTAATTGCCGGATTCCGGTTCAATTTGCTCACTCTCTTTGCGACAATTATACTTATCTCATTTGATATGATAGACTGGATTATTCCTACGGTCTTTCTTGCAGTTTATGCGATTTGTGTCAGGCTTTTCGGTCTTGTTCCGTTCGGACACATATTCAATGCCGGAGATATTCTGCTTGCATTATGTACAAGCGGTACATTGATATGCGCATTTTTTATGCTGCCATGGGCTGGTACTGTTCCAACAAGTATTCCCGGCAAGATTGTGTATGCTGCAGGTGCTGGAATAATATCATTTTTTATTAACGGATGCGGAACAGGACATATCGGTTCCATGTTTGTAGTTTTAGTTGTGAATGTAATTTCGCCACTTATCCAGCTTATCGAAGATTGGTTTTACATGACTTTCTTCGTTAAAAAACAGGAGTTACAAAAATGAATGCAGAAACAAAGCTTCTAATACATAGATATGGCGCATTTACAGTAATTGTACTTACCATTTTTTTCCTTCTTGCGATATTCACAATTATTTCAAGAAATACATGGAAAACAAAATTACGTGAAAGCGTGGTTACTGTATTAACGTCAAAATATGACACATTGTATGAAGTAGGGGATTATGTTCCGATAAAAACACCGGCTACAGTTTCTGCGGCTATTTTTTCAATCGTAAATTCTGAAACTGGCGTAAACGGAAATGCTGTCCTCATAAGGCTTACAGGAATATCTGGTCCTACAGTGGCTGTGTTTACGTATTTTGATGGTGATGAGGTTGGTTCTTTTGCAGGATATGCTGCAAATACACACTTTTTATCAGAAGATGGCGGTTTGGATTACAATGCATCCGAAACTCAGCTGAATTATTGTGCAAAACAAATACCGTTACTTATTTCCAAAGGAAATTAAGAAAATGAAAAAATCGATTTTTATGTTCACGACTGCAATTCTTACTTTTATCGTGCCGTTGCCATCAAGGTTTGCATATACATTAATCATTTTGTTGACTGTGAATTTTGTCATGCTTTCTGGAACGGCACTTAAAATGTTCATAGGGAAACTTGACCTTCAGAATTTAGAGCCAATGCTGCTTGTCGTTTTTATGATTTCTATGACAATCCTGTTTAAACAGTTTATAATTCTTTATTCACCTATAATCGCTTTTACAATAGGTTTTGTCATTTATCTCGCGCCAGTTTCTTCTTTCCTTACAGGTCATATTCTTGAGCCAAAAGAAAACTACAATTCGAATCTTTTTGCTGTCAATATGCGGAATTCGGGGATTATTTCTGGAATAGCTGGTGTTATAGCCATAATAAGAGAATTTCTTGCGTATGGTTCTTTTTCTCTACCTTTTAGAGATGGAATACATATATATAAATATCCGTTCGTAAAAGCCGACACTCTATCATTCTTTTTCTCGACTATATCAGGTGCCTTAATACTTACTGGATTGTTCGTCGCTTTGTTCTTTTTTATTAACAGAAAGATTGAGATTGCAAGGAGAAAGGATTAGCGTATGTTTAACGTAATTTTTTTCTATCTTTTTATATCCTCTGCTGTATTCGTGTATGGAATCGGTCTTAACAAAATATTTGTTTTCTCAAAAAAGCCTCAGGATGCGCTTTTTTTCCTATCAAAAGAAATAATCACAATAGTAATCTCTCTTTGTATATGTTGGCCAATAACTTCGTATATCCTTGTACCAAACGAGCTGACAGAGCTATATCCTTTCTTTTGTTTTTTCATCATTTATCTTATATCGATAGTAATTACAGAGTTTTCTGCAAGATTTCTTAAAAAGAATGTCACGGGTTTTTACTTTTCGTATTGTGTCTTGCTTTTATCCATGAATGAAGGAATAACGTTCGGTAATGCATTGTTGATTTCACTTGCATGCATTCTTTCATTTTTCTGTATGCTTCCTATTATATACGCAATCAGATGGAAGATGAAAAACTCAATGGTTTATCCAAGTTTCAAAGATGGCGCAATTCTTTTCATTTGTATTGCCGCGATTCTATTCATATTATTGGCGGTCAATGTTTCGTGGCTTAATGTCGAGGTGTTCTGATGTTTTTGGCTTTTTTATTCTGCATATTGATTATACTTGCTGTTTGTGGCCTTAGCTTCCTTTTATTTATTTATTTTCGTTTCAATCCAGAAATGGTTTTCTCAAAAGATGAAAAAGACTTCCTTAATGATTTGATCGAACCTGTAACAAATAACAATGAGACAGATTTTTGCGCGGTCGTAAAATGCTCTCCGGACAGAAACAACAATGAGAAGCTTTTGGAACATCGCGAAATGACAGATTGCCGTCTTTTCTCAGAGATTTATGGCAAAGAAAGATTTTGCAAATGGGGTTGTATAGGATACGGTACATGTGTAACATTTTGTCCGCAACATGCGATAATTATAAAAAACGGAACGGCAGTTGTCATGGAGTCATGTAACGGATGTGGCGAATGCATCCCTCATTGTCCGCAGAATATAATAGAGCTAATTCCACGGGAAAAAGAATACTTTATACAATGTTCTTTGCCGAAAGGTGAAAACTGTGATAATTGTTCTGTAGGATGTACTTCATGCGATATGTGCAACAAAGATGATGCATTGACTCTTGAGATGGCGAAAAAGTGTCCGAGAAAATGTATTAAAAAAATCACAAATCCTTTTGCCAAAGGCTTTAAATTATAGATATTCTGATTTATCATTAGACCTGTTCGGAAACCTATATTATCTCACGGGTTTTAGTATTTTTCAGTTTGAAATTTTACAAAGTTGCACTATGGAAGGTTCTTGATGGATAGTATAAATGTCTGTTTCGTCCTTAGAATAGATTCTGATGGAATCATAAATGATTCTGATGAGGAATCTCAATATCAAGATCATTTAAAGCACATACTGTCATTTTTGTATTCTCACCCTGATTGCTATCTAACGGTCGCTATTTCTGGAAGAAAAGCGGAATGGCTTGAAAAAAAACATCCAGAAGCGATAGAGCTGATATCCGAACTATCTTCTCGCAAACAAATCGAAATTACTGGTGGTGGATTTTACGATCCGATATTGCCGCTTCTTCTTCCTGTGGACAAAGTTGGCCAGATTGAGATGCTTACTACTGCTATACGCAAATTATTCGGTAAAAAACCTAGAGGGGCTTGGCTCACGAGCAGTGCATGGGATTCATCGCTTATAACAAGCTTGTACACATGTGGTATGGATTATGCTTTGCTTGATGTGTCACTATTGTCCCAGGAATATCAGAGTCAGGCGTTTTCATCTAAGCCAATAATCGTTGAGGAATATGGAAAGACTATAAAAATTCTTCCTCTATGCAAGAATATTGTTCCTTCTGCTTCTGATTCATGTGAAGAATACATATCGGTGTTTTCTAAACTTGCTGGAAACAAAACTGCTACCACAATTAGTACTTTGTTCATGCCTGACCAGCTTTCGTTCATAATAAAAAACGGATGGCTTGAACGTTTCGTTGAATCTGCGAAAGGTAATATTACATTATGTACGACTTCACAGTATTTCAAGAATTGTAATATATATACAAGAGCGTTCATACCATCTGGCTCCAGCAAGAATGGGCGTCCCGCAAAGGAAATTATAGCGCGGAATCCAGAAGCTTTCAGATTGTATTCAAGGATGATCCAGATTTCAAATGAAGTGAATCAGTGCCGTGGTGACAAAGCCAGGAAAAAAGCAGCAAGGGAAGAACTTTGGAAAGCACAAGAACGCTCCGCATATTGGAACGAAAATCTTTCTTCTATAGAGCAGCAGAAAATCAGACAGCAGGCATATAACCACCTGCTTATTGCAGAAAAACTGATAAAAGAAGCTGGCTCAAAACAAGAAACACTTTTAACTTCGTTCGATCTTGATATGGACGGAAATATGGAGTATATCTGTCGGACTCCAGTCTATAATTCATTTCTGACATCAGAGGGTGGTGCTGTTTTCGAGCTTGATGTTAAATCGTATAACAGAAATTATTCTATCATTTGTGAACGTGATAAAGGCTTTTATCCTAAAAAAGTTTTCACAGATTTTCTTATTGATAAGAATTCTTTCTCCGAACAGTATCAAAACGGAAAACAATTGGTGAATACTGTGTTCCCAGAAATTGCGTATAAAGAAGTGTCTTTTTCAAGAATCAGGCAGGAACTCGTTCTTGAAGCCGAAGGGACTTACGGCAAAAAACATCAGATTATTAAATTAAGAAAAAAATATATCTTTACCGACAATTCAATTCAAGTACAGTATATAATCCGAAATAAGAGCTCTGAATATTTGAAATGTCTTTTTGCAGTTGAATCTAACCTTGCTCTAATTGATTATGATATAAAAAACCGATGTATAGAAGTAATTTCTTCAGAGACGAATATTGCCTCTTGCGCTGATCAGATTTTTATACATCAGCACGATGTATCCTGTTGCCAGATTACAGATTTAAAAACTTCAACAGTGTTTACGTTTGAGCCTAATGAAAATGCCGGAATTTGTATCCAACCAGTTTTAAATGAAAAAACGCCCTATGCAACTTGTTTCACTTTCTTTTGGAAGCTAGAAATTCCTGCCGGATATGAAACTGAGAAAACTCTTTTTCTGAATATAAAGCAGTCCTCAAAAAAAGCACTGGCTTCAAAAAAAAGAAACTAAACTGGAAAAATGAATTTTCAAGATTAATCGACTCAATATATTGCTAAACAACCTCTTGCGCAGAAAGCAATAAGTAATTATCATATTCTATTATGAATAGAAGACTTATTACCTCAGCTTTACCTTATGTAAACAACGTTCCTCATTTAGGAAACCTGCTTCAGGTTCTTTCTGCTGATGTTTTCGCCCGTTTCTGCCGCAGCCGTGGTTACGATACGCTTTATGTCTGCGGTACAGACGAATACGGAACTGCCACAGAAACGAAAGCCCTTGAGGAGCATAAAAAACCTAGAGAATTGTGTGATTTTTATCATGCCATCCACAAGGATATTTATGAATGGTTCGGAATAAACTTTGACTATTTCGGAAGAACATCAACTCCGCAACAGACAGAAATTGTCCAGTCGCTTTTTAAGATGCTTGACGAGCGCGGATTTATAAAAGAAAACACGATAGAGCAGCTTTTCTGCCCTGAATGCGAGCGTTTCCTTGCAGACAGATACGTGCGCGGAACATGCCCTCATTGCGGTTATGAAGACGCACGCGGAGACCAGTGCGAGCATTGTGGAAAACTTCTTGAGCCAGTTGAGCTTAAAAATCCGCGCTGTTCTACTTGCGGTGCTACTCCTGTTATGAAGCAGACAAAGCATCTTTACATTGATTTGCCAGGCATTCAGAAAGAATATGCCGTGTGGATGAAAGAGACTTCAGAAAAGGGGCAGTGGGCTAAGAACGCTGTTCAGATGACAGAAGCTTGGATTCGCGACGGACTTCACGAGCGAGCAATTACGCGTGATTTGAAATGGGGTATTCCTGTTCCAAAAGAAGGCTTCGAAGACAAAGTGTTCTACGTTTGGTTCGATGCTCCAATCGGATATATATCGATTACAAAAGCTCTTGCAGACAAGCTCGAAAAGCTTGATTCACCAGAGAAATTCGACTGGAAATCATGGTGGCTGCCGTCTGAATCAACAGAAGAAAGGGCTAAAGTTCCTGTAGATCTTTTCCAGTTCATCGGAAAAGACAACATTCCGTTCCACACTGTTATTTTCCCATCTACATTGATTGGCTCCGGTAAAGACTGGACAAAGCTTTACCACATGTCAAGCACGGAATACATGAATTACGAGAACACAAAGTTCAGTAAGTCAAAGGGAATCGGTGTTTTCGGAACAGATGCACGCGAATCTGGCATTCCGTCTGATGTATGGCGTTTCTATATGTTCTACAACAGACCTGAAAAATCGGACTTCCAGTTTATGTGGAAAGATTTCCAGGAAAAAGTAAACTCTGAGCTTGTTGGAAACCTTTGCAACCTCGTAAACAGGACGACGACATTCGTCAGCCGCTATTATGACGGTGTTATTCCAGAAGGAACACCGAATAAAGAATTGTGGGCACAGATTCTTGAAGGTGAGAAGAAAGTAACGGATCTTTTGGACTGGTCTGAGCTTAAAGACGCTTTCCACGAGATTTTCAACATCTCTTCAATTGCGAACAAAGCATTCCAGGATGGTGAACCTTGGAAGACACGCAATACAGAGCCGGAAAAAGCCGCAGCTCTTATACGCGACCTTTGTTATATCATAAAAGATCTTATGATAATGGTTCATCCGTATATGCCGCATTACGCAGAAAGAGTTCTTGAATTCTTCGGTAAGGCTGGCTGTACGGGAAGAATCGGTAAACCGTCTGAAGATGGCTGGCTTGGCTGGAACGATCTTGGAAAAACAGAAGGACTCGATAAAGTTCTTAAGACTGAAATTATTTTCAAGCCGATAGATGATGCACGGATTAAAGCGTACCGAGAGCAGTATTCAGGCAGCCAGAAAGAGCGTTCAGAGAAAAACGCTGATAAAGCTGCTGCATCAAACACAAAAAACGAAAACCAGCAGAAACAGCAGCCTCAGAAAAAAGAGAAGAAGGAAGAAGTTAAGAAAGAACCGCTTTCTCCTGAGCAGCAGATTGCTGTTTTCAATGAAAAAATCGCTCTAAAAGTAGCGAAAATCGTTGAGATTCAGAGACACCCCGATGCCGAGAAACTCTACGTTGAGAAAGTTGATGACGGTTCCGGACAGGAACGCGTTATCTGCTCAGGTCTTGTTCCATATCTTACAGAAGTAGAGCTTCTTGGAAAGCATATCATCATAGCTGATAATCTTAAGGCAAGAAAACTTCGTGGCATTGAAAGCCGCGGTATGCTTCTTGCAGCAGATTATATGCTCGACGGTAAAGAGAAAGTCGAAGTTCTTGAATGTCCGTGGGCAGAGCCGGGTACTCCGGTTGTGCTTGAAGGAGCTGATCCAGCTTTCGTAAAACCGGCGGAAATTGATGCTGATACGTTTTTTGATTGCGTTATATCTGTAAAAGATAAGACAGTCGGAGTACACGGAAAAGCATTCGTTGCTGCAGAAAAGACAGTAACAACGACTTTCACAGAAAACGGCGAAGTTCATTGACGGTTGAAAATGCATTTCAACCGTCAAAACGATTGAGCCAAGGTCTTGAACGAGCCATAGGCGAGTGTACCTTGACCAATCGTATAAAGAGTTGATTATTTTAATCAACGGTTAAAACGATTGAGTCAAGGCTTTAAGCGAGCAACAAAGCGAGCGCGCCTTGACCAATCGTATAAAACAACAAGGAATGATGCGACTGCATTATGTACTCTATAAAAATTTCCCCAATAACAAAACAAAACGAAACACCTTATCATTTTCTACAGACAAGGTTCTGGGCTTCATTCAAAGCCATGCATGACTGGACACCGTACTTTTTTGAGGGAACGGCAACCAAAGCTGATAATTCAATTATAAACTTTAATATAACAGTTCTCGTTAGAAAACTAAAAACCTTTATTTCTATAGCATATATACCATTAGGTATTGAGCTTCCAAAATCCGCACAGTATAAACAAAACTTAAACTGCGCGGCAGTTTCGGATAAAAATAGTAATCATATTACATACAATTCAAAAGAATATCTGTTTTTACTCCAAGATACGGCACGAGAACTGAAAAAACTACTTCCACCGACAGTTTTTTGTATCCGTTTTGATCCGCCAATAGAGTTTTTTACAAACGAAGAAAGAATAGAATATCTTAGGATGTATAAAAAAACAGACATTGATGAGAAAGTTCTTTTAAAAAAATCACCAACAGATATCCAGCCGCCTGATACAGTTCTTTTACAACTCGACAAAACAGAAGAAGAACTTCTTTCTGCAATGAAACCTAAGTGGCGTTATAATATTCGGCTTGCCGAGAAAAAAGGCGTTAACGTAAGGGCGGCGGGTGCCGAAAGCATCGACAGTTTTTACAAAGTTTTTATGGAAACAGCCGCTCGTGACAGAATCGCCGTGCACGGCAAAGACTACTACAAAAGCCTTTTGGAGCTTTCTGCGGATGGAAGTCACGTAAAAACAACGCTTTATATTGCTGAGCACGAAGGCGAAACGCTAGCAGGCATTATAACGCTTTTTACAAACACAGAAGCGGTGTACCTTTACGGTGCTTCATCTGATAATAAGCGAAATCTTATGCCAGCATATCTTTTGCAGTGGACAGCAATTCAGGATGCTAAAAAGTTCGGCTCAAAAGTTTACGACTTTTACGGAATACCGCCGACGGATGACGAGAATCATCCTATGCACGGACTGTATCGTTTTAAAACTGGATTCGGCGGCACCGTTGTTCATAGGGCAGGAAGTTTAGATATGCCTGTAAAACCAGCGTTTTACGCATTTTACATATTGCTTGAAAAACTTCGAGCTTTTTACTTTAAGAAAATCAGAAAACTGCTAAAACATCGGTAAAATACACAAAAAAAGGCGCATATTGAAGTGCGCCTTTTTCGTATAAAATATATAATATGGTTTATATCCAGTTGAAATTAAGTGATTTTTCGAACTGCATTCCTTTTGACTGGAATTCTTCCATGAAGTGTTTTCCCTCATCTTCAAATCCAGATACGCATGAAGTACAATCAACAAGAACAGTAATCTTATATGCAGGTATGTATACTGTTAAATCACGTAAAGTATTTGCAACACAATGAGATAAAGCTTCTCCGGCAACAATTATTTTATCAGCTTCCTTAAGTTTGTCGATGAGCACGAAATTTGTGCGAGTAGAAGGATCTGAAGGGTCTGGAACCTCGGCTTGAATAGCGCTGTAATGTTCTGTAAGCGGATTGGCTGCTTTTTTTATAAAGTCGATGTTCTTGCCTACATGCTTAAGTTCCCATTTATGAACAGCATTCAAGATATTATCCTCGACACAGAATCCCCATGTCGCCGTAAGACAGTGAGGCGGCCATACAGTGAGATTATATTTTCCTCTGTTTTCAAGCGAAAGAAGATAATTCTCAACTTGTCTACGAAGAGAGGTATCTACAGGAGAGAATTTTTTTTCGAGAAAATCTTTGTAAGTAATAATTGTAAAAGGCACAGGATTTTTGCCTGTACTATTGTCAACCCAAAAATACGGATGTGCTATATGATAATTTGGATGGCAATCAAGTGTGATATGAATTGTTTCTATCTTCTCTGAATTTACATCAATAAATGATGCAAGATGGGAACAATCATCTTCTGCACCGGGAACGTAAAGTGTACCATCCGGTGAACAAAAATCGTTCTGAGGGTCGATTATTAACAAAGAATAACTCATAATTCGATACTACAAATAATAACCCTCATTGTCAAGAATTGTCTGTTACTTATAGGTATTCCTAAACAAAACAATTAATGATATAGTGACTCATTATGAATCTAGAAGCTTTTGTGTTAGGATGCGGAGGAATGATGCCTCTGCCATACAGACATCTTACGTCAGTTCTACTAAGGCGCGAAGGAGATCTTTTTCTTTTTGACGGTGGAGAAGGTACCCAAGTTTCATTGCGTCGTTTGAATTTAAAATGGAAAAAAATTAACGCTATATTCGTAAGTCATACACATGCAGACCATGTTACAGGCCTTCCTGGAATACTTATGCTTTCTTCACAAGTAGACAGAACAGAACCACTGTACATAATAGGTCCACCAAAGATTGCAGAATATATTGAAACGAGCCGTAAAGTTCTAGACATGTATATTAATTATCCGATTGTAGTAAAAGAAATTACAGAGCCAGGGGTTGTATATTCTGGTGAAGATTTTTATGTCAGGGCATTCCCTTTAAAACACACAAAAACGTGTGTCGGCTATACATTAGAAGAATTAGAGCGTCCGGGCGAGTTCAACCCTGAAAAAGCTAAAGAATTAGGTGTTCCGTGTGGCCCGCTTTGGTCAAAACTTCAACATGGCGAATCTGTTATGACAAATGAAGGTAAACTTGTTAAACCGGAAGAAGTCATGGGAAAAAATCGCTCTGGCAGGAAAGTGAGCTATGTGACCGATACTTTATATTTGCCTTCAATCGCAGATGAGGTGAAAGGTTCTGATCTTCTGTTCTGCGAAGGAATGTTTACGGAAGAATATGCGGATCAGGCAGCAGAAAAAAAGCACATGACCGCGAAACAAGCTGCAAGAATTGCAAAAGATGCCGGAGTTGGGAAAATGGCATTGATTCACTACAGTCCACGCTATTCTGATTTTGAGCTTAATGGTATTCTTTCGGAAGCAAAAGAGATTTTTCCGGAAACAGTTCTTTCGCGTGACAGGATGAGTTTCGATATACCGTATTTGGATTAATATACTATGATAGAGCTAAAATCGTTCACGAAAAAATATGGGAACAATACGGCTGTAAACGATGTAAGCTTTGTCTGTTCCGATAAAATGATTACCGGCTTAATTGGAGAGAATGGGGCTGGCAAAACAACGATTCTTAAGGCGATATGCGGACTTCATTATCCGACAGAAGGAACTGTTTATGTCAACGGTCTTTCTGTTGAAGAAAAACATGTAGAAATCCAGGAAAACATCGGATATGTAAGTGAGAATGCGGTGTTCCCGGAAAACTATTATGTAATGGAATTCTTGAATGAATGCGCAGATATTCGAGAAATGTCAGGTGCAGCGGTTTTTAAAGGAAAAAAGGCGAAATCTGAACAACTTTCCAAAGTTATTGAATTGTTCTCACTTGAAACTGTACTGAACAAAAAAATATCTGCTCTTTCAAAAGGGTACAGGCAGCGGCTCTCATTTGCACAAGCTTTCGTACATGACCCTTCCGTTCTGGTTCTTGACGAACCAATTTCGGGTCTGGATCCGCTTCAAATGGCTGAAACAAGGAACATTATCCGGGAAGCAAGAAAAACAAAGACTATACTGCTTTCAACACATTTTATGCCTGAAGCCGAGACAATTTGTGATAAAATTATATTTTTGCATAATGGTGAAAAAATCGCTGACGGAACTTCCGAAAACATTTGCAAAAAATCAGGATCGAACAGTTTAGAAGAAGCGTTTATAAACCTTACGTCCGCGAAAAAAGTGCAAAAATAGGATTATAGTAAATGAAGAAACGATTTTTAGGTTCAGTTTTATATTCCGCTATAAAAGCAAACCTTTTCAAACTTTTCATCCAACCCATAACATACATATCTGGAGCAATATTTGTCCTGAGTATAAATTTCGCTTTTTTCCAGCTCAGAGGATTTTTCAATATTGATACCAGTTCTGTGGAGATACGTCATTTTTTCAATATAATCCCATATGTTTCAGTACTAATAATTCCAGCTATTGCAATGGTAGTTCAGAATAGAAAACTAATTGACAATGATTGTTTGCCCGTTTCGTTTTTATGCGCTGTTTGTTCGCGCATAATTGCGTCTTTCATTGTTTATACTGTTTTTCTTGGACTTACTATACCGTCAGTAATTATTCTAAATGAATTCGGTGATGTTGATATTTCTAAAGTATTGACTGGCTATTTGTGCATGATGCTTTTCGGAGCTTCGATTTGTAGCTTTTGTTGTTTCATTGCAGCCAATTTCAAAAACAGTATAGTTTCTTTTTTTGTTTCGGTTTTTGTGCTATTTCTCATTTCCGTATGTCATCTTCTTCCGCAGTATGTAAAGCTTCCAGGCTTTATTTCATCGATACTAACGGTTCTTTCCGTTGCATGGCACACAGATGCCGCTGTGAAAGGAATTATCGATACAAAAGATATTTTTTTCTTTATAACCCTGACTATAGTTTTTACATGGCTTTCATTAATAAAAACTGAATCAACAAAGAAAAAAAGACTTGTATTTTACAACTTTTTGGTACTATGCGCGGGAATCCTTACTCTAGCTGTTTCTTCGCTGTTTTATATAAGAATAGATACAACAAAAGAAAAACAATTTTCACTTTCTGAAACAGGAAAAGAAACTGTAAAATCAGCAATAGCACCACTTACGATAACATATTATCTTTCACCGGAACTAGAAACGTTATATCCACAAGTACGCGATGTTAAGGATTATCTTAACACACTTTCAGCAGAGAACAAGAATATTTCTGTACTGACAGTAAACCCTGCCGAGCTTGAATCAAAAGACAGACTAGAGGAACTTGGAATAATAAGCCAACAGTTACAAACATCAGAAGAAAACAAAACATCTTACGTAAGCGTATATTCTTCAGTATTGATAGAGTATGGCTCAAATGCCGCCACAATACCATTTCTTCTTTCAACAGCTTCATTAGAATACGATTTGCTTATAAGAATCCGCGCACTGACCACTGGAATCGTAAACACGGTGTTATTATATACAGGAAACAATCTTTCTTCAGATGAATACTATCCATATTTGAAACCATGGCTTCAATCATCCGGTTTTATTTGCAATGAAATAACTACAGACGAGCTTTATGAGAAGAAAAGCATAGATAATACCGTGCTGCTCGTGACAGGATCCGTGGAGGCAAAACCTTCAGATGCCGCTGCAATAGAAAACTGGGTTATGAAGGGTGGAAACGTTTTTTTTGCAGTTTCTCCTAACGTTACGGATATACAGGGATCATGGGAGTCTCACCATGCTGGAGCTGACTCTATAATCGAAATGCTTGACTATTGGGGAATAGGCATAGACAGCGGCATCTGCGTCGATAACAATTCATGTTACAGAATACGAATGTACAGTTCTTCCGGCGGAGACGCAAAATACATAGATTATCCGTATTGGATAAATACTACAGTAACTTCTAATGAAATTCTTGATCAATTAAAAATGCCGGTTTTTTATTGGGCAAGTTCGCTTTATTTTGCCCAGCATAAAGAACTCAAAGTAACTCCGCTTTTAGAAACCTCGGAAGACGCTTGGCTTTCTTATCCAGATGATACAGACGGAGAATATATTACAGATCCATTTCTTGTTTCATATTTAGAACCCGACAAAAAATCAAAAGGTAAATATGTCCTCGCAGCTTCAATAGAGGGAGAGGTCAACGGTTGTTATGATATGCGCGAAAGCCCTCAAGTGCGGCTTGTCGTTGCCGGTGATCAGTATTTCATTTCAACAATGATTGAAAATTCTAACAGCCTGTATCAAAACCTGGATTTTCTTTTATCATCAGTTTTATGGTTGAACAACAATGAAGAGCTAATTCCAATAAAAAACAAAGGTAACATTAATACAGCCCCGTATAAAATTACGACGGAATCAGATTTCGCTCATAAAACTAATCTTATCAAGGCTCTGTGTTTTATCATCATTCCGGTTTTAATTCTGAGCATGTATGTTTTTGTAGACTTAATCAGAAGGAAATCAGTGATAAGAAAAATCAAAATTTATAAAAGCGGGAATAAAAAATCATGAGACGAAAATGGTTGTATGTTGGTATTTTATCATATTGTATAGTATTATTAGTTATTTTGATTATAGGCTCTGCTAAAAACAATACGAATTATTCAGGTAAGACGATACAAAGCGCACTTTTAAATCAAAAATATAAAAATACCATTAACAAAATAATGATTAAGTTCCCGCTGAACGAAAAAGACAATCATGCTGAGAATGAATATCAAGGCTACGTGATACCGACGCTCGTTTTCACGAAAAAAAATACAGATGGAAATGAATATTGGCAGGGGAACGTAAACGGAGTTCTTTTTAAAGCTGACACTTCAGTTTTGCAAAAATTCTTAGTTTCATCTTGCAAAACCCAAGATTTTATTCTTCTTTCAGATGATATATCATCATGGAAACAATTTGAGCTTACTGATCAGGAAGCTGTGCAAATTTCGTTTTATGAAAGCTCTGGCGGAAACGATACGCTTCGTTCGGATCTTTTTTTCGGTAAAAGTACGGCTGATTATTCTGGTGTTTATGTCAGAAACGGCAAAAATGCATCTGTTTACCGGATTGATAATGTTTTTTCACCATATCTTTCTCAAAATATCGATTTGTGGGCTGATTTATCCGTATTACCAACTGAATTATTAAATTGGAAAATTGAAAAAGAAAGTGATGCCATGAGCGTTTCTGTAACTCAATTTGATAGGAATAATAAATCACGAACTGTCAAACTTTATGAGAACGGCTCCAGCGAATATTCAGAATATATTCATACATTGCTTTCAGTTAAAGGATCTTCCATAGTCTCTTTGGATGATGTAGTGTCCCTTGGAATCAATCAAATACTTAGCATTCAGATGACAAATCAAAAAATGCAAAGTGCTTCCGTCGCTGTGTTCTCCACCGGAGAAGTTTCCGAGCCCGATACTCGTTTTTATACACAATTCAAAACAGATAAAGAAACTTCATATCCAGACTATTTTATTGAGATAAGCGGTTGGACTTACAAAAATCTTTTACCACAATCGTTTATGTGATATAGTATATGTGTCAGGCAAACTTTGTTAGTTTCTGAACATTTTACTTATTTTCTTGTATTTTAAATAGTTTTTTTCACTTGGCTCTAAAATGCTTTTTGGCCGAGTAGGAGTTTTTATGTTCGGAATGTCGAACCGCATTATCCTTTTTCTTACGCTGATGATGGTATTCCTCGGTATTTTCTTTTTTATCGGAAATCTGAAAGGATATCAGGACAATACTCTGGGGTTTATTTCTTTAAGTATTGAATGTACAGCTATAGGTTGTTTAATTTTTATCGTATATTCATTCTTCCTTATGTTTTATGCAGTAATTAAAACAAGGAAGATAAAGCTTTTTCTTTATATTTTCTTTTATATTCTTTCTGCAACTATTTCTGTCATATTTCTTACGGGGGCAGCATCCATACAATTCTTACAGTTTCCCATCTAAAATAAGAATAACTCAGTGCAATTTTCATTTGACATAATAAATAAAACAGCCTTATGATTAGAAAGAGTGAAAATATCATTACCTGGCACAAAATGTCGGGATATACAATCCTTGGTATAGATAAATCGCTCGTAATTAAATGAAAATAAATTACTAAATCTTTATTTAGGGAATGTCAGTCAAATTGCGAAAACTTAATGTATGGCAGATAAGCAGAGAGTATGCCGGAATTGCCGAAGCCGGCGGTGTTAAGAATGTTGTATGTTCGCTTTCAGAACAACTTGTTGAAGATGAGAATGAAGTTACGCTTTTTATTCCACTATACGGATGCACGAACTTAGCCTCAATTAAAGATTTTGACATAGTTTCTGATTATACGTCATACATAACAGTAGCCGGATCCGAATATAAAGTTTCCTACGGTCGTGCGTATTGTGACAAAATCAAAGTGATATTCATCATTTCATCGCATTTTATTGAGAAGATGAATATCTATACGTATACGGAACTTGAGGAACGGATAACACCGTCGCATATACGCGGACAAGGCCACATTGACGCACCTCTTCTGGAGACTCTTTTTCAAAAAGCGGTGCTTGATTACGCCGTCCATTTTTCGGAATTCCCTGATATAATTCACTGTCACGATGCCACAACTGCGCTTATTCCAGTATTTGCATCAGAACTTCCGCAATACGAGGAGCTGGCAGGAAACACCCGTTTCGTAGTAACAATTCACAATGCAGGTCCCGCTTACCATCACGAATTTCCTTCGTTGAAAGAAGCCGTGAATTATACGGATCTTCCTGTTAAAGTTCTTGAAAAAGGCAGGCGTGGAGATTTTATTGAGCCGTACTTGCTTGCAGGCTTCTATTCATACTTGACGACAGTTTCTCCGTGGTACGCCGATGAGCTTATGGACCCGGAGAATGCAAATACGGATGGGCTTTCAAAGCTTTTTTACAATAAAAAAATAAAAATCACAGGAATAACAAACGGAATCGACTACGAAAAATACAATCCAGAAAACACAGCCATATCGATGCTTCCGTTCCCATTCTCTCCCGAAAAACACATTTTCACCGGAAAATATAAATCTCGTGATCTTTTTATGGATTATTACTCAAGAAATGACCACGGCTCCAGGATGAAAAAAAGTATACACTCAATAACTTCTGGTGTAGATCAGTTCGGTTTTATTGACGCTAAGCCGGATTGTGTTTATTTTTCGTATCATGGCAGAATAGTCCACCAAAAGGGTATAGATATATGGGCAGGTGCTATTCCAAAGGTTTTAAAGCAATGTCCATACTCAAGGTTTATTATCACAGGGCAAGGAGCACAGGAATTAGAGAACAAACAGATTGCGTTGACAGAACAATTTCCTGGTAAAGTTCTTTTTTTGCGCGGTTATGAAAAAACGCTTGCGCGGCTTTGCGTAGCTGCATCTGATTTTATTGTGCTGCCAAGTTTTTTTGAGCCGTGCGGTTTGGAGGATTTCATAGCGTCTATTTATGGCACAATACCGATTGCACATGGTACTGGCGGACTCAAAAAGATAAAAAACGGAGAAACAGGGTTCCTTTTTAGTCCGAACGACTCGGAAACTCTTTCTGAGCTTATCGTGTCTATTGCGCAAAAAAAACATGAGAACAGCTCTGCTTTTGATGAAATGATGTCTGCCGCCGCTCAGTATGTACATACTATATATTCATGGAAACAAGTCGTTCAGAACGAATATATCCCGCTTTACGAAAATCTTATTGAGCCGACAGAAAAATAAATGAAAAAATGCATGAAAATCAATAAAAGGCTATTGACTAAAACGTAATATGAGTATATATTTCTATTCGTTCGTTACGCCAACTTAGCTCAGCTGGCCAGAGCACGTGATTTGTAATCTCGGGGTCTAGGGTTCGAATCCCTAAGTTGGCTTTAGTAATGAATACATGGGCAGGTTCCCGAGTGGTCAAAGGGGGCAGACTGTAAATCTGTTGGTTCCGCCTTCGAAGGTTCGAATCCTTCTCTGCCCAAAGGTGTTGATATTCTTTATCAACACCTTTTTTTTTGGATAAAATATGTCAGAAAAATTCTATGAAAAAGGACTGCGCTTTGAGTGTCAGCAATGCTCGCACTGTTGTTGTGACGAACCTGGTTTCGTTTATCTTTCATGGAATGATCTTGAAAGATTATTATATTTGACAAATCTTTCAAAAGATGAATTCATTGAAAAATACTGCCGTTTTGTTCCTTTTTATGACGGAAGTGAAGTCCTGTGCTTGAAAGAAAAAGAAAACTACGATTGCATTTTTCAGCAGAAACCCAATGGTTGTCTTGTATATAAAGCACGTCCTGTTCAATGTTCTACATACCCATTCTGGTCATTCATAATTAAAAACAAAGAAACTTGGGAAAGCGAAGCAACTGAATGCCCAGGGATAGGAAAAGGCAGAATCCATACGAAACAAGAAATAGAAGAATCAAATTTTCTTTATGAAAAAAACATACCTGTAAGAAAGTCAGATTTAAAGAATGATTTTTTTTAAATAAGGTTGTATAATATATATAGAATGCAGTTTTAGTCGTAATAAAAAATCTGCAATTCACAAATGTCATTTAATATCGTGTTATGTTGAAAACTTCATCAGGATATTAAAAATGTCGCTAAAGTAGGGTGTGTAGGAGTCAAAAATGTATATACAATTTTGGGGTGTAAGAGGTTCTTTGCCGACTCCGTTGAATTCAGAACAACTTAAATCAAAAATTAATGCCATTGTTCAAAGACTTTCACCCTCCGACCTTGAAGATGCTGACACAAGAGAACGTTTTGTCCAAAGACTCCCTGAGTTCTTGGTTTCGACTGTTGGAGGAAATACAGCATGTGTTGAAGCTGTAAATTCCTCTGGTTCAGAGTTTATTCTTGACGCTGGATCTGGAATTCGCCTTCTTGGAAAAAAACTTGCGAAATCACAAACGAAAACGATACATATATTTTTTTCTCATTTCCATTGGGATCATATACAGGGCATTCCTTTTTTTGATCCTATATATAATCCTTCTGTAGAAATTCATTTTTATTATCCAGGAGATACTA
The DNA here is from genome assembly GCA_024685655.1 of Treponemataceae bacterium. GTDB lineage: Bacteria > Spirochaetota > Spirochaetia > Treponematales > Treponemataceae > Treponema_I. The sequence goes on along the minus strand of JAIKVO010000055.1, from coordinate 25,433 downwards.
TAAAAGAGCATCTTGCTGCACAGATGCAGTCTCCGTTTTTCCCAGTCACATTGGATAGTTGTACAAAAAAAATGTATTTCCATGATATCTCAAAAACAAAAACATTTATTATAGATGGAACTGAAATATCATGGCAGAAAATGAATCATCCCGGAGCATCATACGCATATTCATTTACAGAACCAAACTGCAAATTTATTTATGCGACAGATGCTGAATTAAGACAAGAAGACCTTTCTATCTCCAGTCCTAACATTCCATTCTTCCGCGGTGCTGATGTTCTTGTTCTTGATGCGCAGTATACAGTTGAAGAAGCATTTGAAAAAGAAAACTGGGGACATTCTTCTTTTAACCGTACTGTAGAATTTGCTGTCAATAGAGATGTAAAGAATCTGTATTTATTCCATCATGATCCGACATATAGCGACAAAAAGATAGATTCAATATTGTCATCTGCAAAATGGTATCTTGACTATATTGGAAAAACATCAAAAATGAACGTATATATCGCATCTGAAGGAAAAACTATCGAGATATGAATGAAAGCATATTCAGCTATGACTTTACAGAAGATGAACTAAGAGCCTTGGTGCTTCTTCTGCGGAATAACGAAGCAGATTTGCCGGGCTGCCTGCAGAATCTTATGCTGAACTTACAAAATTGCGTTTATGACGCTATGACAATAGACGAAGCGGAGAATTTTTTTAATGAAAGTCTTTCATAAAATCCTTATTGTTGTTATCGCTGTGATTATAATCGCAGTTGCATCAAGTTTGCTCATCGTGAATAAATTGCTGGGGCCCGCGCAAAAAGAGGCATCAGAAGTTATTTCAATGAACATAAAAATACCATCCGGAAGTACGGCAGCCTATATAGGAAGACAGCTTGAAAACAACGGACTCATACTTTCTTCGGACGCATTTTATTATTATGCCAAATTCAAGAAATCAAACATTAAATCTGGTATTTACAAAATAAACAGTGGAATGAGCATATCTGAAATAATGGCTGTCCTCGAATCTGGTATGCAGGAATTCATTTCACTGAGTATTCCTGAAGGCTATACTTTACGACAAATGGCTGTTATGTTGGAAGAAAATGATGTAATTGATTCGTCTGATGATTTTATATCTATGTGTTATAATCAAGAACTTCTTGATAAATATAAAATACCTGGAAATAGTTTTGAGGGATATCTTTTCCCGGATACATATTATTTTGACCCAGAATCAGCACCAGAGAATGTCATTTGCATGATGGCAGATAATTTCTTTGCGAAGCTTTCTACGATTCCTGAATATGCGGAAAAATCAGCAAATGACATCTTTTATTATGTAAGGTTGGCTTCTATCATTGAACGTGAATACAGAGTCGCAGATGAAGCACCGCTTATCTCCAGCGTATTTACGAACCGCCTGAATACTAAACAGAACGGACACACAATGGGTCTTTATTCCTGTGCGACAGTTGTATATATAATTACAGATATTCTGGGAAAGCCACATCCAAGTGTGGTGACAATAGCAGATACTCAAATAGATAATCCTTACAACACATATAAATACGAAGGACTTCCGCCTGGAGCAATCTCGAATCCTGGACTTATTGCGCTAAATGCCGCTATCAACCCTGCTAAAACAAAATATAAATATTTCAGGGTGATTGATGAACAAGCCGGTAGACATGCCTTTTCAGAGAATCTGGAAGAACATAATACAGTAGGAACATATTCCGTAAAAAAATAGATAGATGGCACGTTTCCTGCGTTCTACAATAGATGAAGTCAACTCAAAATGTGATATAGCCAGTCTTGTCGGTGAGTATGTCCGGCTGGAAAAACGAGGTTCGGAATACTGGGGATGTTGCCCGTTTCATAATGAAAAAACTCCTTCTTTTCATGTAGTGCCTGACAGGAAAATGTATCACTGTTTTGGTTGCGGTGCTGGCGGATCTGGAATTTCTTTTCTCATGGAAATGGAGAAAATGTCTTTTTCAGAGGCAGTCCTTACTTTAGCTAAAAAGTACGGAGTTCAGGTTGAGTATGAAGAAGGTTCTGTCGTTCCGCAAGATACTGACATTAACAAAAAAGAATTATTCAAAGATTTGTATACTCGTGTTGCCGGTAGTTTCCATTATTGTTTGACTTCAACAAAAGAAGGAGAAAGAGCTCTTAGCTATTTAAAAAACAGGGGAGTTACGGACGATATTGCAGAGAAATTCATGCTTGGCTATGCGCCCGCTGACAGAAAGTGGCTAAGAAAATTCCTTAAATCAAAAAGTTACAGCGATGAGTTCCTTGACGAATCTGGGTTGTTCTCAAAAAAATACAGGGATATTTCGTTTTTTTCAAACAGACTTATGTTCCCGATTTGCGACAAGAACGGCAAGGTAGTAGCGTTCAGCGGGCGCATATTGGAGGGCGACGGCCCGAAATATATTAACTCCGGTGATTTGATTCAATACAAAAAAGGCGAGACTCTTTTCGCTTTTCATTTGGCAAAACAGTCAATCCGTAAAAACAAAGCCGTTATAATATGTGAAGGTAACATGGACGTAATCGCATATCATCAGGCAGACCTTACATGGGCCGTTGCCCCATTAGGAACTGCACTTACGGAAGAACAGCTAAAAATACTAAAACCATTCGCGGATACGGTTTATCTTTCTTTCGATAATGACGCAGCTGGTATAAAGGCAACTAGGAAAGCGATACTGATGACCCGCCGGCTTGATTTTAGCGTCAGGATTGTCAAGCTCTCCGGCGGTAAGGACCCTTCAGAAATTCTTAATGAATTTGGTAAAGAAACCTTGACGAAATACATAGAAAACGCTATATTAGATAGCGATTTTTTGTTATCAGTGCTGTCGGAAGAATATAATATCGGTACACCAGAAGGCAAAGCAAAAGCTTCTCTGGAGTTTTTTGAATACATAGACGTACTCCCATCTGATATACAAAAAGAGTCATGTCTTGAGCAGTTATGTCAGACATATCAGTTAAAACCGGAGGCAGTGAAAGCAGATTTTGAAAACCGCAGTTCGGTTCTGAAAAAAATCGAGACAACAAATAGACAACCAGATCAAGGCGTTGCTAAGAAAAGTTCAAAACTCAACGCAGAAGTCAGAGCAGTCCTGGCTGTCATTTCAAACACCGGTTATTTCAACCTTATGCGGAATTCCCTTACAGCTGATGACTTTGATGATGCCACAGCTCGTGATTTGTTTATTTCTCTTGAAGAGTGCTTTAGGGACGATTCATCCGAATCCATAAGTATTATGGAACGTTGCAGTAATGATACTTTGAAAAGTTTGATTGCAAGTGCAGTTGTATCTGGCGAATATTCTGTTAATACCGAGCAGTTCGTAAAAGACAGCATACGGCTGATAAAATACAATAGTCTTTGCAGAAAAAGAGAGCGGATTACAAACCGTATAAGACAGGCTGCTACATCTTCTGATACATTGGAAAATAAGAATTTACTGGATGCGCTCGTTTCAGAGAAAATGAATATCGACAACGAATTGAAACAATTAAAGGACGCAAACGAATGACGGATCAAGAACTGGATCCAGTAATAGTTAAACTGCTTGAATACGCAAAAGAAAAGAAAATCTTGTCTTGGGATGAGCTCAACTCGCTTCTTCCCGATGAAATCCTCAATTCCGAGAAAATGGATGGGGTCCTTATTCTCCTTGAGAAAAACAACATCCAGTTGATTGAGGAAGATCCGCAGCTAGAGGAAATGGATGACGACAATGTTATCCAGCAGGAAGAGACAAATGAGCAACAGGACGAACGTTCACGGAAGCAGCTCGTATACAACGAAAAAGACTCTAATGGCGATGATCCTATTCGCCTTTATCTCCGCGAGATAGGAAAAGAACATCTTCTTACGGCTGAACAGGAAGTAATCCTTTCAAAAAGAATGGAGAATGGCGAGAATATCATCAAAAATGTTATAAAGAATTCGGGTATGATGATTCCTGAGTTTTTTGCTGTCGCACAAAAGGCTTTTTCCAGAATCGATCCTCATGAGGCTGGTAAGCCGCGTAAAGAAATAAACGAAGAGATGGCAGAAAAAAGAAGATTACGCACTTGTTACAGCGATGTCCTCAAACAAGTACTGCCCGATATGAAACAATATATTCAGCTGAAAAAACAACTTTACGAAGCTGATCAGACACAGAACATCTTTGAAGATAAATCTCTTCTTGAACTACGCGGAAAAATTCTTCCTACGCTTCAGACGATCGATATTCAGTCTGAGGAAATTGAGCGTTTTTCCGACCGTTTTATCGATGCGACAAAACGTATCAGTGAATATCGTCATAAGCAGGACAGAAAGGCTAAGGAGCTTAGAATCTCAGATTTCAGTGCGCTCAGAAGTTTAGGTAAACGAATGGCGATTAAGTCTGAAAGAACTAAGCTTGAAAATGAGCTTGGTATGCCTGCCGATGAGATTCGTGAGATTTACACACAGATTCAAAAAATTGATAGAAAACTACGACGTTTGGAATATGAGTTCGAGAATGATATCACCGAAATTCTTTCTATGGCGCGTGAAATACAACGCGGAAGAAGGATGATGGAAGATGCCAAGAATAAACTCATAAACGCAAATCTTCGACTTGTCGTCTCTATTGCAAAGAAATACACAAACCGTGGTCTTCAACTTTTTGACTTAATTCAGGAAGGAAACATTGGTCTTATAAAAGCTGTAGAGAAGTTTGAGTACCGTAAAGGATATAAGTTTTCTACATACGCTACGTGGTGGATAAGACAAGCAATAACGAGAAGTATCTCCGATCAGGCAAGGACAATCCGTGTTCCTGTACACATGATTGAACAGATTAACAAGGTTGTCCGCGAGTCTCGCCAGCTTGTACAAAGGCTTGGCCGCGAGCCAACAGACGAGGAAGTCGCAGAGCAGCTTGGTTGGCCAGTATCACGCGTAAAGCAAGTAAAAAATGTAGCGCGTGAACCAATTTCTCTTGAAACGCCAATCGGCGAGGAAGAAGATTCTTTACTCGGTGACTTCATCGAGGATAAGGAAGTGGAGAATCCTGCAGTGCAGACATCTTATAGGCTTTTACAGGAGCAACTTAAGACGGTTCTTTCTACGCTTCCTCCGCGTGAACAGGAAGTCCTTAAAATGCGTTTCGGTCTTGAGGATGGGTATTCCCTTACATTGGAAGAAGTTGGTTTGTATTTCAATGTAACAAGGGAACGAATACGTCAGATTGAGGCGAAAGCCCTGCGCAGACTCCGACATCCACGGCGATCGAGCGGATTACGTGATTATATAGACATTTAGTCGATTATGTTATATAAAAAAAAGGAAGGGGTGGTTTTGGCATCTCTTCCTTGTCGTTGAATTATTATAATTTAAGAGGTATGTATACATGGAAATGACAGAAGTATTTGACAGATTGAAATCATTGCAAGATGTTCTTTCTGAAAAGTATTCTTTAGAGAAAAAGATAGATGAATCACCAAAGAAGCTTTCTGTTCAGGAAGAGCTTCTTGCTAAACTCAAAAGAGAATATATCGAAAAGCATGCCATCTATGAAAATGTGAAATCGACAGTTGCAAAACTTCGCACAGACCTTGCAGAAGCAGAAGCTGCAAGAGAACGTGGCGAAAAAGGTATGGATTCTATTACAACGCACCGCGAATACGAGGCACTCCAAAAAGAGATAGATGATGCTACACAGCTTGAACAGCAGATTCGTAAGGAACTTCAAAAAGAAGAAAAGAATCTGACGGGTCTTGACGAAGGTCTCAAGCAGGATGAGCAGCTTATCGACAGTCAGGAAGCCGAGCTTAATTCTGGAAGAGCCTCTCTTGAGCAGGAAATTGAAGAACACAAGAACCAGCTTGAAAACCTTAAAAAGCAAGAAGCAGAGCTTAACAAGGATATTGATCCTGATATCATATTCAAATTCGAAAGAATCATTAAGAGTAAACAGGGCAAGGGTATAGTAGCAGTAAAAGGAAATGTTTGCGACGGTTGCCATATGATCCTGCCTGCTCAGTTCGCTAATGAAGTTCATAATGGCGAAAAGATTGTTTTCTGCCCATACTGTAGCCGTATCCTTTTTTACCAGGATGTTGAAGAAGGTGAGACAGAATACTTCCATCTTGAGGATACAGGTAGTCTTTCTGATCTTGACGATGACTTTGCGGATGAGGAAGACGGAGAGTATGATGAAGATTCTGAAATGTCAGAGCGTGATGATGGCGATGATATCAAGAATCTTGATGATTTTGATTAATTCAGGGGCAAAAAAACCGTATCCATGCTTTGAGTTTTCATTGCATGGATGAGGAAAGTCCGGGCTCCTTCGGAAAAGATGCCGGGTAATTACCGGGCAGGTGAAAATCCTGACAGACAGTGCCACAGAAAATAGACCGCCTTAAACGGTAAGGGTGAAAAGGTGAGGTAAGAGCTCACCGGGCTTTTGGTAACAAAAGCTGCAAGGCAAACCTCATCTGGAGCAAGGACAAGCAGTAACGGAACGCCGAAAAGCATTGTATGATGCACCGTTACGGGTAGTCCGCTGGATATGCAGCGAAAGTTGCATACAGGATAGATGGTTTTAGCAAGTTTTTTGCCGATTGCGCAGATATCTTGTGACAGAACCCGGCTTATTTTTGCTTCTGTTTTTATATGGGTGGGGAAAATGAAAAACAGAGCGTTGTTTCAGACATCTGTCGTAAAAAGAAAAAATTTCTCACTACGACGGCTTATAATATCAATCTTGATAATAGCCGCGACTCTGTTTGTGCTTTTCTTTGCAATTCGTTTTCTTCTTACAAAATATTCTGATTATCCAACGCTTTCAAAAGTTTATGAAGCATGGGACGATCAGAATTATATACTTGTTGCAGATATAACTGAAAGAATAATTTCAGCCACACCTTCCGATGGAACAGCCTGGGCATATAGGGGATATGCACTTTTCTATCTTTCTCTTGCTGAAAGCGATACTTCATCAGCACGTTCATATCTTGAAAGTTCTATTATAGCTCTTAGAATGTCGTTAAGAAGCGCGCCACCTTCGCTTTTGCCACAAGTTCAATATGTACTTGGAAAAGCATATTTTCATAGAAATTTTCTGTCAGCTTATCACTATTATTCCGATCTTGCCGTGTATTATTTGACTGAAGCTGAAAAAAATGGGATTAAAGCCGATGATATTCCGGAGTATCTTGGGTTATGCTACGCACAGCTTTCTATGCCAGAAGAGAGTATTGCAGCTTTTTCTGAAGCGTTGTTCATACATGACACAGATGAATTAAGATTCGCAATTGCCGAGCAATATATAAAAAACGACCAGTCAGATACAGCAAAACAGTATTTGTTTCGGATAAAAACAGGAGCAGCAGACGAAACTTTGCAAATAAAGGCCGCAATATTACTCGCTGAAATCTATGTATCCGAAGAATCATATACAGATGCTTACAATGAATACCAATTTATTTTGGGAAAAAATCCAAATAATGCTGACGCATACTACGGAATTGGTATAATATACGAGAAACAAGGAGAAATGGCTAAAGCAAGGGCTGAATGGAGAAAAGCCTTAAAGATTCAAGGAAATCACAAAGGGGCCTTAGAAAAATTAGGTTGATTTATTTTTGCTAAGCAAAACTTGAATAAAAGCTGTTTTGATTAGAAAAACTTGGTTGATAATTTTGTTGCATTGCGTATATAATAAAAAAGAAAGGGGATTAAAGTGGGGTTTCTTGACAGATTTTCAACAGATATCGGTATAGATTTAGGTACGTGTAATACACTTATCTATGTGCGTGGTAAAGGTATTCTTATTAATGAACCATCTGTAGTTGCCGTTGAAAGAGGTACAAAGAATGTCGTTGCTGTAGGTGCTGAAGCAAAGCGTATGCTTTGGAAAACTCCTGGTGATATTCTTGCGATACGTCCGATGGCAGACGGTGTTATTGCCGATCTTGACAGCACCGAAAAGATGATACGCTATTTCATATCCAAAATTATGCCTAAGCATAAACTTATCAAATCTATGAGAATGAAAATTGGAATTCCTAGCTGTATAACAGATGTAGAAAAAAGAGCCGTTCAGGAAGCAGCCCTTAAGTCAGGTGCGAAAGAAGTTCAGGTTATAGAGGAATCCCTTGCTGCGGCAATTGGTGCACAAATTCCTATACACGAGCCTGCCGGTCATATGGTATGCGATATTGGCGGTGGTACGACTGAAGTTTCAGTTATTTCGCTTGGTGGTATGGTAGTAACGAGCGCAATAAGACTAGGCGGTGATGAATTCGACGAATCAATCATAAAACACGTAAGAAGTGTGCATAATCTTATAATCGGGCAACAGACAGCAGAACGTCTTAAGATTGAGATTGGTAATGCTTGCCCGCCAACTCAGGATATAAAAACAGAAAAAATGGAAATAAAAGGCGGAGACGCTATTACTGGTCTTCCTCGCCGTCTTGAGATTGATTCTGTTGAAGTACGTGAAGCGTTGAAAGATCCTGTAACACAAATCGTTGAAGAAATTAAGCGTACACTGGCAAAAACACCGCCAGAACTCGCTGCTGATATTGTAGAACGCGGTATTGTAATGACTGGTGGAGGTTCTCTTTTGAAAGGACTTCCGGCGCTTATTCAGAAAGAAACAGGAGTTCCAGTATTCCTTGCTGAAAAACCGCTTGAAAGTGTTGCAATTGGTGCAGGACAAGCGTTCGAATTATTCCGTGATATGTCATCTGACCGAAGTATTTATGATAATTTAAATGACTGACGTGCAGTATGGCAGAAAAACAACGCAGAAAGACAATTAAGATTCCTCTCTTTTTCTTCCTGATATATTTAATTGTCAGCGGTTTTTTTCTCGCTATGTCCACAGGTGGTTTTGTCATAAGTTTTAAAGATGTCGGATTTGCTATTGTTTCTACGGTTCAAAGAGGAGTTCACGCTGTTTATTCAGGAGTGACGACTTTCTTCTCTTCTGTTGCGGAGCTTTCCCAGCTTAAGAAAGATTATGAGCTTCTTACAGAAAAACTTGAAGACTATAAATATCTTCAAAGAAACAATGTAGAAATAAGAAAAGAGAACGAGCGTTTAAAAGAACTTTTAGACTACACCGAAACATTGCCTTATGATTATTGTACAGCACAAATCATTGCAAGAGACCCTAATGCAAATTATTCAGGAATAACGATTAACAAAGGCAGCCGTAACGGAATTGGCAAAGGTATGCCTGTAATCGCCATACAGAACGGAAACGTAGGTCTTGTAGGTAAAGTAATATCAGTTGGTCCTTACACAAGCATGATTCTCCCCATCTATGATTACCAGTGCAATATATCCGCAAAAATTGAAACTACCCGCGATATTGGAATTGTAAGTGGAAACGGATATACATGTGATTATCTTACAATGAGCTATATTAAAAAGCGTGTTATGGATGAAATCCAATACGGAGATGTGATACTCACATCCGGTGAAAATGATAATTACATGAAGGATATACCAATTGGAACAATTTCATCTATTACGGCACTCGATTACGATACATCTCTTGAACTACAGATTATCCCTGTAATCGATTTTAATAGATTAGAGAATGTTATTGTCGCAGATTTTAAAAATCTTGCTATTACGGATTGATGCGGTATGAAAACTTTTCTTACATGCTTTCTTTTTATTTTCTCATTTCTCTTTTTTGAGACAGCAATTCTAACTAATATTGTTGTATTTCCTATAATACCAGATTTAATTCTTCTTTTCACAGTTTATGTTGCAATTCATAGAGGTTCGCTAGTCGGGGAGACGAACGGCTTTTTTTCCGGACTGTTCCTTGATGTTTTGAGCGCATCACCGCTTGGATTGAATGCATTTCTACGAACAATAATCGGTTTTATAGCAGGCCTTTTCTTTTTGACGCTGAATACAAATGGTTTCATTGTTCCTGTTTTTCTTGGTGTAAGCGCAACTCTGCTAAAAGCATTGCTACAACAACTTGTTTCGTTCTTTTTCCCGAATATTGTTTATACATACGATTTCTTGAATATCAATATATGGCTTGAATGTCTTGTAAATGGGCTTCTAGCACCTGTTTTATTTTTTGTTTTTTCTAAATTCCGATCTCTGTCAGAAGATCCGACAGAAGCAATAAATCAGTCTTCTAGAAAAATGTAATAAAGGGTAGCGAAGAAAAATGGTAAAAGTAATACATGCTACAGATTTACAAAACCAAGCAGGAAGTACAGGAAAAAAGAATGAAAAAATCCTTTTACTTTCAATAATTGTTGTCGTTACTTTTATTTTATATCTTGTGGTACTTTTTAAAATGCAAGTAGTTGAAGGAGATGGATACAGAATCCAATCAACTCTTGTTGCGCAGCGTACAAAAATTCTTCCAGCCCAGCGCGGTGAGATTTATGACCGGAAAGCAGATTATCCTATCGTAAACAACATTGATTCTTTCGCTGTAGACTTTATTCCTGGTGAAGCGGGAAGTAAATATGACAGCGTGGCATCACGGCTTGCCCAATATCTTGGAATGAGCAAATTTGATATTGATAATAAAATACCGGCCAGTGAGCGAAAGCAATACGCGACTTATGAGATAAAGTCAAGCGTATCTTTTGATGAAATAAACAATATTGCCGAAAACATAACAGACCTTCCTGGTGTTTCATGGCGATCAAAGCCGCTTAGAAACTATATTGAAAACACGTCACTTTCTCATGTAATTGGATATGTAGGTGATATAACAAAAGATGAACTTAAAGTTCTTTACAATAAGGGATATACAAGCACAAGTATTGTTGGAAAGACTGGTATTGAAAGCCAATATGACGAGCTTTTACAAGGAAAAACTGGTATTGAATATCGTACCGTAGACGTTAAAGGAAGAAATCTTTCCAGTACACCTGTAACAAAACAGCCGCCAGAGTTGGGGAAAAATCTTGTTCTTACTATTGATACGGGAATACAACACTTGGCAGAAGATGCGCTTGGAGAACGAATAGGAGCAGCTGTTGTATTGAAACCAAGTACCGGTGAAGTACTTGCTATGGTTTCATATCCATATTTCGATGCAAACCTTTTCAGTACACGTCAATCCGCAGCAGAACTTCAAAAATTAAAGGAAAATCCTAACAAACCTTTTATTAACAGAGCGGTAAATGCAGCATATCCGCCTGCATCAACTTTCAAAGTTATTATGTCTACCGCATTGCTTACCGAAAAAACTTTTCCTGCTGATCAAAAAATCGAGTGTACCGGAATAATGGACTACGGTGGACGACCTTGGCGATGCCATATTTATAAAAAAGGTACGCATGGTTTTTTGGATTTGAAAAATGCACTTGCACAATCATGCAACATTTATTTCTGGACAATTGGCCGTGACTATCTTGGAGTAGACCGTATATCTGAATATGCAAATAATTTCGGTTACGGGCTTCCTCTTGGAATAGATCTTCCTACATCTACAGATGGTTTCGTTCCTACAGCACAATGGAAAGAGCGAAGATATCATCAGAAGTGGATGGACGGAGATACGATGAATATGTCAATTGGACAAAGCGATACGCTCGTAACACCACTTCATGTCGCAGACATGATGTCGATGATCGTTAATGAAGGTGTAATTTATAAACCACATCTTTTAAAAGAAATACGAGATCCTGTCACGAACGAGATTATACAATCTATAGAACCTGAACCAATGTATACAATGGATATTGATGAGAATATCTGGAAAGAAATGAAAACGAACCTACGTTATATGGTTACAGATGGTTCTGCAACGTATCCTCTTGCAAATAAAGTAGTTCAGATTGCAGGAAAAACAGGAACGGCGGAAGTGAGCGGATACGACGAAAGCTGGCATTCGTGGTTCGTAGGATATGGTCCATTTGACGGAGATCCTGAAGATGCTGTTGTTGTCGTCGTACTTGTAGAAGCTGCCAATACATGGGAATGGTGGGCTCCATATGCTTCAAACATCATATTTCAGGGTATTTTTGCGAATCAAACTTATGATGAGGCTGTAAAGGCTCTTCACTTTACTAATATAGCAAAACCGGTAGGACGCCAGGAGTAATATGAAATTTCGTTTTTTCGAACATTTTGATTTGCTTTTGCTGATTCCAGCTATAATTCTTATAACCATTGGTGTTTTCTTTATATATTCATCCCGAATAGATTCAACTGGTGTATTAGTTTCTGATGAATATATAAAACAGATTATTTTTGGTTCTACCGGACTTGTTCTTATTTTCGCTTTTTCTTTGTTTGATTACAGACGTTTTGAAAGAAGCTCGAAATACATATTCTTCGCCATGCTGGCTGTTCTTGTATACACACTTTTTTTAGGACGTAAAGTAAATGGTGCGCGTTCTTGGATTGGATTTGGAAGTGCAGGATTACAGCCTTCTGAGCTTGGAAAAGTAGTTTTTATACTGTTTTTCGCATCAATGTTGGAAAAAACAGAACAGATGAATCCTCTGAAACGCTTTATTTTCCTTTGTATTATACTGGCTTGCCCGATGGGGTTAATTCTACTTCAACCAGATCTAGGAACTGCCAGCGTTTATGTTCCAATTTTTATTGCGATGTGTTTTGTCGCAGGAGTTCCGGTCAGATATCTTGTGATACTTCTTGCGACAGCCCTTCTGACAATATTTTTTACAGTATTACCATCTTGGGAAAAGCTTATTCTGCAAAGGAATATCCCTATTCTTGCTGTTCTTCGAGAGATGAAGCTACGCCTTATTGTCATAGCCTCTGTTAGCTTGATTTGTCTGTTAAGTCTGCTTGGAAATATCTTTTTTAATAAACGATATTTTTACTGGATAGCATATGTTTCTGGAATAATTGTTCTGTCGCTTCTTCTTTCTATTGCTGCAGGAAAAGTCCTGAAAACATATCAGATGCGTCGTCTTATCATTTTCATAAATCCTGATATAGATCCTTTGGATACCGGCTGGAATATTATCCACTCCAAAATTGCTATCGGTTCCGGAAACCTTTTTGGGCAAGGATTCCTTAAAGGAACCCAAAGCCATTTGAGATATCTACCGCAGCAAAGCACCGATTTTATATTCAGTATTCTTTCTGAAGAATGGGGTTTTGTCGGCGGTTTCGCAGTATTCGCCATGTATCTTATAATATTGCTTAGAATTGCTTTTATAATAAAGAATACCACGAACGTTTACGGATATTATATCGCAGCTGGTATAATGTTCATGTTCTTTTATCATTTTATCGTCAATGTAGGAATGGTCATGGGAATAATGCCGATTACAGGTATTCCTTTACTGTTTCTTTCGTACGGTGGTTCTCATTTGTGGACATCGATGATTTCCATTGGTATTCTTATGAGTATCAATTATAGAAGGCTCGATTTTAACACTGCTTTCTGATTTCGTACGATAATTCTAACTATCTGCAAGCTTTGGAGATAATATGACTCATATAAATCCCTTGGAAATATTCGGTGACGCGCTTCTTGATGTTCAGGCTCCTTCTCGTTATTTAGGCGGAGAATACGGCCAGACCGTAAAAGATGATTCAGTTCCTTTTACTTTTGTAATGGCTTTTCCGGATTTATATGAAATAGGAATGAGCAATCAGGCTGTTCATATTCTTTATAACGGATTGAATAAAAGTCCATACGTACGTTGTGAGCGCGTTTTTGCACCCGATACAGATTTTGAAGAGCTTCTTAAAGAGCGGAACATACCGCTTTTTTCACTTGAAACAGGAATCCCTCTTTACGAAGCCGACTGTATAGGTTTTTCTATCGGTTATGAGCTTGGCATTACAGGAATGTTTACAATACTTGAAGCAGCTCATATACCGGCTTTGAAAAAAGACAGAGATGAAACTCACCCAATACTGATTGCTGGCGGCTGTGGCGTAACGAATCCGGCACCTTTCACAGACTTTTTAGACGCTGTTTTTATAGGGGAAGCAGAAGACGAATTCTTTAAGCTTTTCGAGACACTCGCTCTTAAAAAGAAAGAAGGCGCGTCAAAAGCAGAGTTGCTTGAGCTTCTTGCCCAAAACAAATATGTTTGGATACCGGGTAAAAAAGCAGAGAAAGCTTTTGACAAGCAGTTCGGCCAGTATGCGTCATTAAAAAACTTTTATCCTGTACCTACGATAAAACCAGTCCAAAATCATGGTGTAATTGAAATTATGCGCGGCTGCCCGAACGGATGCCGCTTTTGTCATGCCGGTATTTACTACAGGCCACAGCGGACAAAAGACCCGAAATTTATTTTGCAGGAAGCAGAAGCTTTAGTCAGAGAAGGCGGTTTTAGGGAAATAAGCCTTACATCGCTGTCTTCAGGCGATTATCCTTGTATAGACAAATTACTTGATATCCTTACAAAGAAGTTTTCCAAAGCGAATGTTTCATTCCAGCTGCCGTCTCTAAAAGTAAATACTTTTACGCTGCCGCTTCTTGAAAAGCTGTCGGAAGTCCGAAAAAGCGGACTTACTTTTGCCATAGAAACCCCGTCCGAAGCCTGGCAGCTTTCTGTAAACAAAGAAGTTTACACGAATAAACTCATTGAAATTATTGAGGAAGCAAAAAAGAGGGGTTGGAGCAAGGCTAAGTTTTACTTTATGGTCGGACTTCCTCCTGCTAATGACGAACGTCACATAAAAAAGCAGGATAACCCTAAAACAGAAGAGCAGGAAATTGTCGATTTTCTTCTTGAAATACAAGAAAAAACGCATATTCAGTGTTCTGTGAACGTTGGAACATTTATTCCAAAACCGCATACTCCATATGAGCGCATACGGCAGCTGACGATGGAAGAATCAAAAGAGAAGATGGCTTTTATTCATAAATCGCTTCCGCGCGGTAAATTTAAGGTCAGTACACACGACGAGTTTGTTTCGTTTGTGGAAGGTATTATTTCGCGCGGTGACAGCAGGGCGGGCCATCTGTTTTATTCTGCTTTCAAAAAGGGTTGCCGCTTGGATGCTTGGGAAGACCACATGCGAAAAGATTTGTGGCAGGAAGCGATTTCTGAAGCTGGTTGGGATGTTGAGCACGAAGTAACCCGCGAGCGTTCTGATGACGAAATCTTACCATGGAACGATATAAGCCTTGGAGCAAGCCCTGTATTTTTTAAACGAGAATTCGAAAAATCCGTGAACCAAGAGCTTACAGACCGCTGTTCAGAGCATTGCAAAACACCTTGCGGAGTCTGCAATGTACAGAAAAATATACATGTTCATAAAGATTCTGTAGAAAACCAGTTTGACGAACTGCCTGAAGATTTGAAAAACAGCTGCATAACAACAGCGCCTATAAGAGAAAACAACATCCCGCTTCTTTACAGGGTTCTTTTTTCTTTTACAAAGAACAACGGTGCTCAGTTTATTCCGCACCTTGCAATGCAGGAAATGATTCACAAAGCTTTCTTACGTACGGAACTTCCAATCATCTTCACGGACGGCTTCAATCCTGTTCCGCGTATGGAACTGGCTACATGTATTTCGCTTGGAACAGAAAGTTTTGATGAAATCGGTTCATGTCTTTTAAGATATGAAACAACTCCAGAAATATTTATGAACAAGTTAAATGATTGTCTTCCACCTCAATTCAAAATAACAAAATGCATTATCTATCCTGTGACACGAAAGAAAAAACGAGTTTCTCTTGCAACTCAATTGTACGGCTCAGAATATATTTATCTCTTCAAAGATCAATATAGTAAAAATGCAGATGACTTTTTCAACTGTTCATCTTATTCGGAACTTAAAGCAAAATATCAGATTTACGCACAAAAAATAAAAGATGGCGAATACTCTGTAAAGGTTTGTTTTGAAGGCGACAGACCTTTGCGCGACGCGATATCAGAGTTTTTTGGAGAGAAAATCCACAAGATTATTCATATCGTTAAGACAAAAACGGTCGCAAGAGACGAAAATGGAAAACCTTTGGATTATTTTGAAAGATTCTCTTATCTTGCATCGCTTCATGAACATTTTCTTAAAAAGGCCCGGCAAGAGCTGGCGGTTTTCGACAAATAACACTGTGTGTTCATTCTTATATGTTCTTATATATCAGAACATTTTTTCATTTTGTGCCATTTTCCCATTGACACAAAAAAACAATAGTGCTTTAATTGGCTCATGACATTTACCGCTTATTATAACACATTTTACTTTTACTCATTTTATTACTTTACGAACAGTAGGGGTTGAAGTGATTTGTGGTATATAAGTTACTAAATAGTAAACTGTAAAGAAAACCGCACGGTCACTTCCGGGCGGTTTTTTTTTGGTTTCAATTGGTAAATAAAGAGGTGTTTTTATGATAGCAGTAGTAAAATCAGGTGTTAGCCAAGAGCAGATTAACAATTTAATCGACTGGTTCAAATCACAGGGATTAAAAGTCCACATATCAGAAGGTGAGTTCAAGACTGTTCTTGGACTTGTCGGCGATACAACAAAAGTCGATATCGATCTTCTTAAAGGTCTTGATATCATTGAGTCTGTAACTCGTATATCAGAACCATATAAAAAGGCAAACAGAAAATTCCATCCAGACGACACAATCGTTGACGTTAGCGGAGTAAAAATTGGAGGCGGAAATTTTGCTCTAATTGCCGGCCCGTGTTCTGTTGAAAACCGTGATCAGATTATTGATATTGCAAAAGCAGTAAAAGCATCCGGTGCGAAACTTCTTCGAGGCGGTGCATTTAAGCCAAGAACATCTCCGTATGATTTCCAGGGACTTCAGGCAGAAGGACTTGAGCTTTTACTTGAGGCAAAAAGAGTTACAGGAATGCCGATTGTCACAGAGATAATGAGTTCCGATCATCTTCCACTTTTTTCTGACGTAGATTTAATTCAGGTGGGCGCTCGCAATATGCAGAACTTTGAGCTTCTCAAGGATTTAGGGAAGCTAAAAAAGCCAATTCTTCTTAAACGCGGTCTTGCTAACACGATGAAAGAATTTCTTATGAGCGCAGAATACATTATGGCGAACGGAAACGAAAACGTCATTCTTTGCGAGCGCGGAATCCGTACTTACGAGACATACACACGCAATACTCTTGATTTATCAGCTGTTCCAATGCTCCATGAACTTACGCATCTTCCAATCATTGTAGACCCGTCACACGCAACTGGAATTGCCCGCATGGTTAAACCGATGGCAATGGCCGCCGCGGCTTGCGGTTCTGACGGAATTATGATTGAGGTTCACAATAATCCTCAAAAAGCGTTGTGTGACGGTGCCCAGTCTCTTACTCCGGCACAGTTTGATGATGTAGCAAAACGTGTTATGAAAATCCGCGAGGTGATTTAAGTGACTGTCGGCATTGTTGGGCTTGGTCTTATAGGCGCGTCGTTTGCGAAGGCTTACAAAGAAGCTGGATGGACTGTCCTTGTCCATGATATAGACAATTCTGCCATTCTTATGGGAAAAATTGCAGGATTCGTTGATGACACGCTTACAAGCGATAAACTTAAAGACTGCGATTTAGTACTGATTTGCGTTTACCCGCAGGCAACTATCGACTATGTAAAAGAAAATGCGAATAATTTCCGCAAAGGCGGGCTTGTAATGGATTCTGGCGGAATAAAGCGGGTAGTGTGCGATGAATGCTTTAAGATTGCAAAAAAACATAGCTTTGTTTTTGTCGGCGCACATCCTATGGCTGGAAACAAATACTCCGGTTTGAAGCACTCTCGAGCCACGCTGTTCAAAGGCGCACCGCTTGTTCTTGTACCGGAAACTTTTGACGACATGAAGCTTATTGACCGCGTAAAAGAAGCTGTGGCTCCAGCTGAATTCGGAAGTTTCTGTCTTTCGCACGCCGACAAGCATGACGAAATGATTGCTTTTACTTCGCAGTTGGCGCACGTAGTTTCAAACGCTTATGTAAAAAGCCCGACTGCAGCGGAACATCACGGGTTTTCAGCAGGCAGCTACAAAGACCTTACGCGCGTAGCTTGGCTTAATGCTACGATGTGGTCAGAGCTTTTTATGGAAAACAAAGACAATCTTGTAAAAGAAATAGACAGCCTTATAACTGAACTTTCTAAATACAAAGATGCAATGACAAGCAACAACAAAGACGAACTTAAGCAGCTTTTGGAAGATGGAAGCCAGCGAAAGGCTGAGCTGGACGGTTAAAAATGGAAAAGATACATGTAAAAGCAGGAAAAGAATACGAGGTTCTTGTTGGCAGCAGCTTGCTTGAAAAAAGCGGCGAGCTTATAACAGGCACATGCAGCGGGATACAGAAGCTTCTTGTTGTAACAGACTCTAACGTTGAAAAACTATATTTGAGTAAACTCAAAAAGTCTTTGACAGACGCAGGTTTTCAGGTATTTGAGTTTGTGTTTGCTGCTGGCGAACAAAGCAAAAATCTTGATACAATAGCAAAGATTCTTGGAACGATGGCCGTAAATGCTTTTACACGTACAGATGCCGTTGTAGCACTTGGTGGTGGTGTTACTACTGATATGGCGGGTTTCGCCGCATCAATCTTTTTGCGCGGCATAAAAGTTTTCCAAATACCGACATCGCTTTTGGCGCAAGTTGATGCTTCCGTCGGTGGAAAGACAGGTGTTGACTTGCCGCAGGGAAAAAACCTTGTCGGCTCATTTTACCAGCCATCGCTCGTTATTGCAGATACAAGCCTTTTATCTTCACTTGATGATGACGTTTTCACAGAAGGAATGGCAGAAGTCATAAAACATGCTTTCATCCGTGACGAAAGCCTTTACAAAACCCTGCGGCAAAAAGTAACGAAATCATCCCCAGAACTGGAGCAGATTGTTGCGCAAAACATCAGGATAAAAGCAGAAGTTGTCGCACAAGATGAGCACGACAACGGCTTGCGTCAGCTTTTGAACTTTGGTCACACAATCGGACATGCTATTGAAAGCCGAAGCAATTACACTGTTCCGCATGGTTTTGCCGTCGCCAAAGGCATGGAGCGCATCACGCGTACAAGCCCCATACACGGCGAACTTGTAGAAATGCTTCAATTATACGGGCTTCCTTTTGACGACCCGATAACAAGCGAACAAATTATGAAAGGCGTAATGAACGACAAAAAAAAGCGCGGCGGCAAAATTACAATCGCGCTTATAAATAAAATCGGGCACGGTGAGCTTAAAACAATTCTGATAGAGGAACTAGGTCAATATTTATGAAATATGCGGTCAATATCCCGAACCTTAACCTAGATTTCACAGTTCCTCCGTCAAAATCTGTCGTTCACAGGCAGCTTATAATCAGTTTTTTACTGCAAACGCTTGCTTCTGAACCAGATACGGCGGCAATCCGCGAAATTATTGAGCCGCTTCCAACTGATAATGATGATATTCGTGCCACACGAGGTTGCTTAAAAGCATTATACGAAGCTTCGGTCACGGCAAAATCCGAAGCAGATATGGCGCAAAATCAAACTGATATTATAATGCCTTGTAATGAAAGCGGTTCCACGCTTCGCTTCATGATGAGCGTCGGAGCAGCATTTCTTTCGTACAAGGGCCTTTCGGGAAATAAACGTCTTGTTTTTCAGCCGAAAGGAAAGCTTATTGACCGACCGCTTGACCAGCTAATTGAATGTCTTGATTCTCATGGCGTTAGCGTTGTTATAGACAAACAGGCTGGAACAATAACAGAAAGCGGTAAGCTTACTGAAGGCGTTTTCGAAATCCAGGGAAACATCTCATCACAGTATATTTCTGGGCTTCTTATGGCACTTGTGTTGCTGCCAAACTCTTCTGTTAAACTTCTTGGCGCGCTCGAATCAAAAGGATATTTTGAACTTACCGTTTCTACGCTTGAATCATTTGGAATCAAACTTGATGAAGAAAACGACCTTTATACGATAAACAATATGACAGCACGTAGCAAAAATAAAAACTTTGCAGAATGTGACTGGTCTAGTGCAGCGTTCTTGCTTTGTCTTGGTGCTCTCGCAAAAAAGTCTCGAATTGTGCTTAATGGACTTAATAAAAACTCAATTCAAAAAGATAAAGTGATTGTTGAAATTCTTTCAAAACTCGGAATCAAAACGGAATGGAGCAGAAACAGTGTCTTGCTTGATATGATGTCGTCTGAAAACATGGCAGAAAGTATTGCGGTTGTTGCGGTTCAGGTTGACGAGTTGGATCTTGACGCTTCTGATTACCCTGATATTGTGCCGTATATCGCGGTTGTCGCCGCCGCCCGCACGAAACTAACAAAAATAAAGAATGTTGAGCGGCTCAGATTCAAAGAATGCGACAGAGTAGAAGCTACAATAAAAGCTTTGGCAGCGGTTGGCGTAAATGCAGCCGAGCACGACGGAACGCTTGTCATTCACGGCGGACGCTTTTGTAAGAGTGACATAGCAACTGTACGCGACGCTTCTGCGCACAGTTCGCCTTGCATGTGCGATGCGGCTTGTAAGCAAAGTGCGGCTGTTGAGCGCGATTCAGCTTCTATGCGTGGTGCGGCGGCGACAACTCCCACAGATTCAGATATTTCCATAGAGACCTTCGGTGATCACCGAATGGCGATGACTGCGTGTCTTATAGCTGCATGGACAGGAAAAACTGTTTACATAGACAACAAAGATTGCGTCAACAAATCGTTTCCAGGACTTTTTGAGCTTATAGAAAAATCGACAAAAACTACGGATGCGGAAACAAAGGAATAGAAATGACAAATACTAATAATACATATAATTGGTTCAAAGGCGACAAGCTCAAAATCGGGATATACGGAGAATCTCACAGCGAAAGCATTGGCGTTCGTCTTGAAGGCTTGGAATACGAAAAGCTTGATACAGATGCATTAAAAAACTTCATGAAACGGCGTGCACCCGGACAGAATGCTTGGTCAACTCCGCGAAAAGAAGCCGACGACGTTATCGTTGATACTCTAAAAAATGGCTTGTTCGAAGCTCATATACTTAACACAAACACAAAACCCCACGATTACTCGAATCTTTTGATAACACCGCGTCCGGGACACGCTGATTTTACAGCTCGGCTCAAATATGGCGAAAGTTTTAAGTCATCAGGCGGAGGATCTTTTTCTGGCAGATTGACAGCTCCGCTTTGTGTGGCTGGTTTTCTTGCGCTCTCATATCTCGCTGAAAAAGGGATTCGCATTAGCGCGCATATAAAATCGATTGCTGGAATCAACGATGTTTCGTACTATGACAGTTTCGTAGCACAATCAGATTTGGCAGATTCTCCCGCTGGCCACTCATTTTTTTCCAAGCTTCATAAAGTTGCAGAAAAAGATTTTCCAGTTATTGATGACGAGAAAGGCAACTTGATGAAACAAAAAATCGCGGAGGCTAGGGCAGCTGACGACTCTGTTGGCGGCATTATCGAAGTTATAATTGAAGGCGTACCGGGTGGTATCGGTGGTCCGATTTTTGAAGGCATAGAAGCTAAAATAGCCTCAATTTGTTTTGCAGTACCGGCATGTAAAGGCGTGGAATTTGGTAACGGTTTTGCGGCGGCGGCTTTAAGAGGCTCCCAAAATAACGACAGCCTTGTTTTCGCCGACAATGCTTCTGACACTGCCAACAATTCGCACAACACTGAAGACACCGCTCGCGCCTCATCAAGCGACAATGCTTCGCTCCGTCTTAAAACAAACAGATGCGGCGGAATCCTCGGCGGAATAAGCGTTGGCGGCTCTGTTGCTCCAATCGTTTTTGACGTTGCCGTAAAACCGACGCCAACAATCGCAATGGAACAGCAAACAGTTGACTTGGCCGCCAAACAAAACACAACAATAAAAGTGCATGGTAGACACGACCCATGCATTGTGCCGCGAGCTGTTCCTGTTTATGAAGCCGCCGCCGCACTCGCACTTGCTGATTTAATATAAAGTTTGCTATTGCAAATAAATAGGAGATATTATGGAAGATTTATCACAGTTAAGAGAAGAAATGGATAAAGCGGATGACGCGCTTTTAAAAGCGTTGGAACAGCGTATGAGAGTCGCTGAAAAAATTGGAAACTTCAAAAAATCAAGCGGAAAACCAATTTATGACGGTCTTCGCGAACGGGAAAAACTTTCTGATATTTACGATAAAGCAGATGAACTTACGCAGCCTTTTGTTCCTCCTATTTATTCCCTTTTATTTGAAATATCCCGCAGTATTCAAAGCAAACTGATTCAAGAAAAAAGCGAAGAATCATTACAAGTGGAAAAAGTAATTGAAGAAATGTCATCAAAAGCCTTTCCAGTAAGAGCTGTAGTCGCTTGTCAGGGAATCGAAGGCGCATTCTCTCAGGAAGCATGCGAAAAACTCTTCCAGATTCCGAGTATCATGTTTATGAAAAACTTCTCGCAAGTTTTCTCTGCGATCGAATCGGGGCTTTGTAAATATGGCGTTCTTCCTGTTGAAAACTCAAACGCAGGCACAGTTTCTGCCGTTTATGACCAGATGATTCAGCATCATTTCAAAATCGTAAGAGCCATCAGGGTTAAAGTTGATCACAACTGCCTTATGCTCCCAGGAAGCAAAATGAGCGACATAAAAGAAGTTATTTCGCATGAGCAAGCTTTGAATCAGTGCCGCGAATTCATCAAAAGTCTTGGTCCCGATGTCAAAGTAACAGCCTGCCAAAACACTGCAGAAGCCGCTAAAATCGTCTCGACATCAGGAAGAAATGATATATGCTGTCTTTCTTCAAAACGATGCAGTGATCTTTATAATCTTGAGATTATGAAAACCTCTGTACAAGATTCTGACAACAACTACACAAGATTCATCGTAATTTCAAAAGATTTGGAGATTTATCCAGGAGCGAACAGATCCTCAATGATGATGATTCTTAATCATGAGCCAGGTTCTCTTTACAGAATCCTCGCGTTTTTCTACTCGCGCGGAATAAACCTCGTGAAGCTCGAATCACGGCCTTTGCCAGGAAGAATGTTTGAATTCATGTTCTACTTTGATTTGGAAACATCAATTTACAACGAAGGCTTTGCAGAGATGATTGAAGATCTTCATTCAATGACAAAAGAGTTCCGATATCTCGGCTCATACAACGAAGTTGTCTAATTCGTGTTAAACAAAGGAAATATAATGTTTGGTGTTTTAGGAAAATCACTTCCGCATACATATTCTCCGCGAATTCATAAATCATTCGCTAATTATGAATATACAATTTTAGAGCGAACTGAAGATGAAGTCCGTGCGATATTTGAAGGCAAAGAAAAACTTGAAGGTTTTAACGTAACGATTCCATATAAAAAACTTGCCTGTAGCTTGTGCGAGAAGCTTTCAGACGAAGCCCAAGCGATAGGGGCGGTTAATACAGTCGTTGCGCTTCCAGACGGCGGTTTTAAGGGCTACAACACTGATGTGTACGGATTTGTATACATGCTAAGACAGGCAAAAATCGATGTAAATGATAAAAATTGTCTTGTTTTAGGTACAGGCGGCGCAAGCGCAGCTATAAACTACGCCTTAAAACAACTTGGTGCTGCTCGTATCGATTTTTGCTCCCGAACCGGTGAGATTAATTACGAAAACGTTTACACAGCGCAATCAGATGCTCAGATCATCGTGAACACAACACCAGTTGGAATGTTCCCAAACATCGATGATTCTTCAATCGATTTGTCACGATTTCCAAAGCTTTATGCGGCAGCTGATATCGTATACAATCCATCCAGAACGCGATTTTTGCAACAAGCCGAACAACTTTGTGTAAAACATGCCGGAGGTCTTTATATGCTTGTAGCGCAGGCATATAAAGCGAGCATCGTTTTCAAAGGCGGCAAGTTTTCTCTTGAATCTTCAGGAAAAGAAGAAGATGAGCTTATCGAACGCGTTACGAAATCTCTTGAATCTGAAATGATGAATATAACGCTTGTTGGCATGCCTGGCTCAGGAAAAAGCCGAATCGGAAAAAAACTCGCCGACGCATTGAACCGCCAGTTTATAGACCTTGATGATGCGTTCACAGAAGAATACGGAGTTACGCCGGCAGAAGTCATAAAAACAAAAGGCGAGGGTGCTTTCAGAACGATGGAGACTGAGCTTGCAATGAAAGTTCTTCCGCGTTCCGGCTTTGTCATCGCAACTGGCGGCGGAATTGTCACAAGACCAGAAAACAGTTTCTATCTTCGTGCAAACTCTAAAGTTATCTACATAAAACGACCGCTTGAAACATTAAAAAAGCAAAATGTCAGCAACAGACCTGTAAGCAAAAGCAACGGCATCGAAAAACTTTTTGAACAGCGGTCGCCTTTGTACGAAGCTATTTGTGATGAAACTTGGGATTTACCAGACTTTGAAGCCGGTGATCCGCTTGTAGATTCTCTTATAGAGAAAACCGCCAAAACAACAGGAGATTCTTAGAAAATGAAACTTCTTGTCCTTAACGGCCCGAATTTGAATATGCTTGGCATTCGTGAGCCAGATATTTACGGAAAAAAGACTTATAACGATTTAGTTGAAATGATTGAAAAACATTGTACTGAAAAATCTGTCAGCGTCAAATGTCTGCAAAGCAATTCTGAGGGCGGACTTATCGACATCATTCAGCAAGCTTATTTTGATAAAATCGACGGTATCGTGTTTAATCCGGGCGGATATACACATACATCAGTCGCGATTCTTGACGCTCTTAAAGCCGTTAATATACCCACTGTCGAAGTTCATATTTCTAATGTACCTGAACGCGAGCCGTTCCGCCAAGTTTCATACGTCTCTTATTTTGCATGTAAAACAATAACCGGCCACGGCTTTGACGGCTACATCGAAGGAATTGACTATTTGATAAACAGATAGATGGATGACCGAACGTGTTATTTATTGACGGTATTTTTTATTTACTGAAGCTTTCGTGCTGCAGAAGACTCCTCAGTTATTTCTCGTTTTGCAAAATATCCAGCACACTTTGGATCAGGCATTATTTCCCAACCTTCTGCACCTAATCTATTAAGGAATTCGTCAATGTTCGGTTGATTATATTTACCATATGTTGCTTCTATTTTTTTATTAATCGTTGCACTGCCCATATACTCAAATTTCTTCATAAATCTCCTCCCTGTTTTGTCGCAACGTTGCGACATGAAGCCGCAACGAATAACTTATAATCAAATTTTATCACCCCGAATTCCCTTCGTCAAGGAACTGTTTTTTAGCTGATCAAAATCAATTAGAAGGTTTTCCGTTATCTGTTTCATTCCCTTTATTACCGTGCATTAGTCTATATAATTTTATTTCACAACATTTATAGCAACAACATCTAGTACAACGACAACAGCATGTGTAGTACAGTTTTCAAAATTGCTATTATCAATTTGTGCCTTTTTTGTCTTTTTGGGATGTAGTTCTTTATATACACCATGTATTGATTTTTTCCCATTCATAATATCATACTTTTGTTTATAACTCGCATTTTTTATTACTGAAGTCGTAT